>NZ_JBDJLM010000018.1:0-73369 GCF_039673365.1 Pseudomonas sp. TWI923
TGCCGGGGCCGGCCGCTGCGCGGTTAACCCCGCTCCAACCGGCCGCCGCATAACCTGTGGGAGCGGGTTTACCCGCGAAAGGGCCGGCACTGACCTTGAAAATTTCAGATCAAAGCGCTTCGCTTCCGATCATTACGCTCAGGGAATGACTCGCCCCAGGCTTCAGCTCCACCACGTCATCCCACACATTCGCCGTCTCGATGCACAGCATGCGCTGCCAGCCATCGTCGGCCATGTCCGCCAGCTCCTGGGCGCGGTCGGTCCAGGGGTTCCAGATCACCGCACTGCGTGAACCGCTGGCCTGCAGGGTGATGCGCCGGTTCCAGTGTGGGTCGACGATGGCCAGCTGTTGGGGCGCGTTCAGGTAGATGCGGTCGGTCTCGCCGGTGAACGCCAGATTGCCCTGCTGCTGGCGCTGCTCCCAGTCGGCCAGGGTTTCGATATAGCCCAGGCCATCGACGCCTTCCACCTGCACCTGGCGCACATCGCTCACGGCGAAGTAACTGTGCAGGGCCTGGCTGAGGGTGAGGTTGGTATTGCCGAGGTTGTAGCTGGTGAGGGTCAGTTGCAACTGATCGCCCAGCTCCATCCGCAGTTTGAGCTCGACGTCATGGGGCCAGCCTGGCAGTTCGCCCTGGGCTTCGGGCAGGGTGAATTCGATAAGCAGGTTGTTGCCGGACTCTTCCATGCCGAGCAACTGCCAGTCGCGGCCACGGGCCAAGCCGTGGGCCGGTGCCTGCTCGCCCTGGAACATGTTCTGGACCGATTGCGGGTTGCGCTGCAGATTGCCGAACCAGGGCCAGCACACCGGTACCCCGGCACGCACTGACTTGCCCTGACGGAAGATGGCCTGGTCGCTCAGCCACAGCAGAGGCGGCTCGCCGATGCGCTGGTAGCTGAGGACCTGCGCGCCCTGCTGGGCGATCAGAAGTTCGGCACGGTCGCTGGTGATGCGCCAGCAGTTGAGTTCGCCGTGTTGCTCGGTGTCGACCTGATAGGTAGCCATTGCGCTCGTCTCATTGAATGCCTGTCGGGCCGTTGGACCCGTTAGCCTGCAATGAGTTTACCGCTCGCCTGGCTCAGCGACGAGGCACCGAGCGCGTGCGACCGCTGCCGTCGATGGCGACGAACACGAACACCGCTTCGGTGACCTTGCGCCATTCGCTGGACAACGGATCGTCGCTCCACACTTCGACCATCATCTGGATCGAGCTGCGGCCGATTTCCAGGGTCTGGGTATAAAAGGAGAGCTGCGCGCCCACGGCCACCGGCACCAGGAAGGCCATGCGGTCGATGGCCACCGTGGCCACGCGGCCACCGGCAACGCGGCTGGCCATGGCGGTTCCGGCCAGGTCCATCTGCGCGACCAGCCAGCCGCCGAAGATGTCGCCAAAACCGTTGGTTTCGCGCGGCAGCGCGGTGATCTGCAAGGCCAGATCGCCCTGCGGGATAGGATCTTCTTGTTCGAGCTCAATCATGCCGTGGGGCCTCTGACCCGTGACGCTTCGTGGGTGGCGCAGTGAAGGACGCCGTAAAAACGATTCAGCTGTTCGCATACTACGCTGATTTCGCTTCGGGGCGGCCAAAGGGGAGACTCTGCGAAACAGTCTGACAATAGAGACCGACGTTTTCGCACAACATCCCGCACCAGAATCAACCTTTTCCTACGAGCGGGCAGTATATAGACCCTTACAGCCAGCGACGACGTCACATTCATGAATATCTGTACGGATTTTGTACCGCTATGAGCGCTGCTCGGCAATTTGTTATCTTCACCCGCCAGCCAATCCAGAAGCCGCATGCCAAGCGGCCTGCACACTACAAGAGAACAAGCAGCGATGACCTCCGTGCCGAGCAGTATCGAGCAGCCTTCCAGGCCGCTGACCCGCAGCGACTACAAGACCCTCTCTCTGTCCGCCCTCGGTGGTGCCCTGGAGTTCTACGACTTCATCATCTTCGTGTTCTTCGCCACGGTGGTGGGCAAGCTGTTCTTCCCCGCCGACATGCCCGAATGGCTGCGCCTGATGCAAACCTTCGGCATCTTCGCCGCCGGCTACCTGGCACGGCCGCTGGGCGGCATCGTCATGGCCCACTTCGGTGACCTGCTCGGGCGCAAGAAGATGTTCACCCTGAGCATCTTCATGATGGCGCTGCCGACCCTGATCATGGGCCTGCTGCCAACTTATGCACAGATCGGCCTGTGGGCGCCGATCCTGCTGCTGTTGATGCGTGTCATCCAAGGTGCGGCCATCGGTGGTGAAGTGCCGGGTGCCTGGGTATTCGTCTCCGAGCACGTGCCGGCGCGCAACACCGGCTATGCCTGCGGCACCCTGACGGCTGGCCTGACCTCGGGCATCCTGCTTGGCTCGCTGGTGGCGACGCTGATCAACACCATCTACAGCCCGGAAGAAGTGGCGGACTACGCCTGGCGCATCCCGTTCCTGCTGGGTGGGGTGTTCGGCTTCTTCGCGGTCTACCTGCGCCGCTGGCTGCATGAAACCCCAGTGTTCGCCGAGATGCAGGCGCGCAAGGCCCTGGCCGAAGAGCTGCCGCTGCGCGCGGTGCTGCGCGACCACCGCGGCGCGATCATCCTGTCGATGCTGCTCACCTGGCTGCTGTCGGCCGGCATCGTGGTGATCATCCTGATGACCCCGGCCCTGCTGCAGAGCCTCTACCACGTCAGCCCCACCGATTCGCTCAAGGCCAACAGCCTGGCCATCGTGCTGCTCAGCCTGGGCTGTGTCGCCGCCGGTAGCCTGGCCGACCGTTTCGGCGCCGGGCGCGTGTTCGTGATCGGCAGCCTGGCGCTGCTGGCCTCGTCCTGGGCCTTCTACCACAGCCTGCCGACCCGTCCGGACCTGTTGTTCCCGCTGTATGCCTTGACCGGGCTGTGCGTGGGTATCGTTGGCGCCGTGCCGTACGTGATGGTCAAGGCGTTCCCGCCGGTGGTGCGCTTCAGTGGGCTGTCGTTCTCCTACAACCTGGCCTACGCCATCTTCGGCGGTTTGACGCCGATGGTGGTGACCGCGCTGCTCAAGTTCAGCCCGATGGCGCCGGCTTACTACGTGGCGTGCCTGTGTGCCGTTGGTCTGGCCGTGGGTCTCTACTTGCTCGCCAACAAGCGCTAAGCGGCTGGCACTGCTGGCCTCTTCGCGGGTAAATCGCAGCGGCGAACCGCCGCTCCCACAGGCAGGGCGCAAGCCTTGTGGGAGCGGGTTTACCCGCGAAGAGGACGGACCTGCTCGAACCCTTCTTGAAACATCTTGAAAGGCCATCCCGGGCAACCGGTGATGGCCTTTCATCCAATTGTCATATTGGAGTCATATCGTGTTCATGCGGCCTGCAGATACTTGGGCCCGTTCCATCACAACCCCTACGATATTCCTGCTAGGAGCAAGGCATGAAACTGAAGCGTTTGATGGCGGCCCTGACCTTTGCCGCCGCTGGCGTTGCCACCGCCAATGCGGTCGCCGCTGTCGACCCAGCCATCCCGACCTACACCAAGACCACCGGTGTATCGGGTAACCTCTCCAGCGTCGGTTCGGACACCCTCGCCAACCTGATGACCCTGTGGGCCGAGGCCTACAAGAAGGAATATCCGAACGTAAACATCCAGATCCAGGCCGCCGGCTCCTCCACCGCGCCACCCGCTCTGACCGAAGGCACCGCCAACCTGGGCCCGATGAGCCGCAAGATGAAGGACGTCGAGCTGCAGGCTTTCGAGCAGAAGTACGGCTACAAGCCAACCGCCATCCCGGTTGCCGTCGACGCCCTGGCCGTGTTCGTGCACAAGGACAACCCGATCAAGGGCCTGACCATGGCTCAGGTCGACGCCATCTTCTCGTCCACCCGCCTGTGCGGCGCCAAGGCTGACGTGAAGACCTGGGGTGACATCGGTGTGACCGGCGACCTGGCCAACAAGCCAATCCAGCTGTTCGGCCGCAACTCGGTATCGGGCACCTACGGCTACTTCAAGGAAGAAGCCCTGTGCAAAGGCGACTTCAAGCCTAACGTCAACGAACAGCCTGGCTCGGCTTCGGTCGTGCAGTCGATCAGCTCCTCGCTGAACGGCATTGGCTACTCGGGCATCGGCTACAAGACCGCCAGCGTGAAGACCGTGGCCCTGGCCAAGAAGGAAGGCGGCGAGTTCATCGAAGACAACGAAGCCAACGCCCTGAACGGTTCGTACCCGCTGTCGCGCTTCCTCTACGTCTACGTCAACAAGGCCCCGAACAAGCCTCTGGCCCCGCTGGAAGCCGAGTTCGTCAAGCTGGTGCTGTCGCAGGCTGGCCAGCAGGTCGTGGTGAAGGATGGCTACATCCCGCTGCCGGCCAAAGTGGTCGACAAGACCCTGGCTGACCTGGGCCTGTCCCACGCCGGTAACGTCGCAAAGAAGTAAGTAACTGAGGATGAGGCCGGTGCTGATGCCCGGCCTTGTCCACGAATCTCTCAGTCCGAAGCCAGGGTTCCTGCGCGGCGGGCTTTCTTGCGTCACTGCATTGTCATGTTTTTGTCATACGGGACCGCTAGGGTGTGCGCATGAATGATCTGGCCAACTCCACCATGACCCAAAATTCCCCGCCGGTGCGCATTGATTTCAATACGCCCGAGCTGCAACGCAAGCGCCGCATGCGCGCCCTCAAGGACCGCCTGACCCGCTGGTACGTCCTGGTGGGCGGGCTGGCCGTGCTGGCTGCCATTACCCTGATCTTCTTCTATCTGGCCTACGTGGTGCTGCCGCTGTTCCAGGGCGCCACGCTGACCAGCAAGAAAGCGCTGGAGCCGACCTGGCTGCAGCAGGACGCCGGCAAGCCGCTGATGATCGCCCTCGAGGAACAGAACCTCGTGGGCATGCGCGTTTCCGACAAGGGCCAGGCCCTGTTCTTCGATACCAAGACCGGTAACGAACTCAAACGCGTCGACCTGCCAGTGCCCGCCGGCACCCAGGTCAGCTCGATCAGCACCGATCAGCCGGGCAGCCCGCTGGTGGTGCTGGGCCTGTCCAACGGCCAGGCGCTGGTGTTCCACCACACCTACAAGATCACCTATCCGGACAACAAGAAGACCATCGAGGCGGGCATCGACTACCCCTATGGTCAGGACCTGTTCACCCTGGATGACCAGGGCCGCGCGCTGGAACACGTGAGCGTCAACGTCAATGGCGACACCCTGTTGCTGGCCGGCTCCACCGGTGCCCACCTGCAGGTGATCGAACTGTCGCGCACCGAGAACATGATGACCGACGAGGTCACCGTCGAGCAGAACCGTATCGAGCTGCCGCAGATGACCGAGACGGTGAAGAACATCTTCATCGACCCGCGCCAGCAGTGGCTGTACGTGGTCAACGGCCGTGCCACCGCCGACGTCTTCAGCCTGCGCGAGAAGAGCCTCAACGGCCGCTACAAGCTGCTCGAGGACGGCAACGCCGAAATCACCGCCAGCGGCCAACTGGTCGGCGGCATCTCGCTGATCTTCGGTGACTCCAAGGGTGGCCTGAGCCAGTGGTTCATGGCCCGCGACCCGGATGGCGAGTCGCGCCTGAAACTGATCCGCAGCTTCCAGCTGGGTAACGCCCCGGTGGTGCAGATCGACGCCGAAGAGCGCCGCAAGGGCTTCATCGCCCTCGACAGCGCCGGCAAGCTGGGCGTGTTCCACAGCACCGCGCACCGTACCCTGCTGGTCGAGCCGGTCGCCGAAGGCGCGGGCATCCTGGCCCTGTCGCCGCGCGCCAACCGCATCATCATCGAAGAAGGCGGCAAGCTGCTGCCACTGAGCCTGCGCAACCCGCACCCGGAGATTTCCTTCAGCGCGCTGTGGGGCAAGGTCTGGTACGAGAACTACGACGAGCCTAAATACGTCTGGCAGTCCACCGCCTCGAACACCGACTTCGAACCCAAGCTGAGCCTGTCGCCGCTGACCTTCGGTACGCTCAAGGCCGCGTTCTACGCGATGATCCTGGCTGCCCCGCTGGCCATCGCCGCCGCCATCTACACCGCCTATTTCATGGCCCCGGGCATGCGCCGCAAGGTCAAGCCGGTGATCGAACTGATGGAAGCGATGCCGACAGTGATCCTCGGCTTCTTCGCCGGCCTGTTCCTCGCGCCGTACCTTGAAGGCCACCTGCCGGGCGTGTTCAGCCTGCTGCTGATCCTGCCGGTGGGCATCCTGGTCGCAGGTTTTGCCTGGAGCCGCCTGCCGGAGTCGATCCGCCTGCGTATCCCGGATGGCTGGGAAGCGGCGATCCTGATCCCGGTGATCCTGGCGATCGGCTGGTTCGCGCTGTACATGAGCCCGTTCATGGAAAGCTGGTTCTTCGGTGGCGACATGCGCCTGTGGATCAGCAACGACCTGGGGATCACCTACGACCAGCGCAACGCCCTGGTAGTCGGTATCGCCATGGGCTTTGCGGTCATCCCGAACATCTACTCCATCGCCGAAGACGCCGTGTTCAGCGTGCCGCGCAGCCTCACCCTGGGCTCGCTGGCCCTGGGCGCCACGCCGTGGCAGACCCTGACCCGCGTGGTCATCCTCACCGCCAGCCCGGGTATCTTCTCGGCGCTGATGATCGGCATGGGCCGTGCGGTGGGCGAGACCATGATCGTGCTCATGGCCACCGGCAACACCCCGGTGATGGAAATGAACCTGTTCGAGGGCATGCGCACCCTAGCCGCCAACGTGGCCGTGGAAATGCCGGAATCGGAAGTCGGTGGCAGCCACTATCGTGTGCTGTTCCTCGCCGCCCTCGTGCTGCTGATGTTCACGTTCATCATGAACACCTTGGCCGAGCTGATTCGCCAGCGCCTGCGCAAGAAATACTCGTCGCTTTGATAGAAAGGTAGAGATCCGTGAAAAAGGATTCCCTCAAAGGCTGGTTCAAGAGCGGCGCCCCCGGCGTCTGGATCAGCGGTGGCGCGGTAGCCATGGCGGTCATCATGACCGTCGGCCTGCTGGCCGTGATCGCCGTGCGTGGTTTGGGCCACTTCTGGCCGGCCGACCTGGTCCAGGCCACCTACAAGGTGCCTGGCCAGGCTGACCACGTGATCATCGGTGAAGTGGTACAGAAGGAAGAAGTACCGCGCGAACGCCTCAAGGGTGCCGGCCTGCCGGTGCCCGACCAGGGCCCGGAGTTCATGACCCGCGAGCTGATCAAGATCGGTAACCGCGACCTCAACGGCAGCGACTTCACCTGGGTGGTCGGCGACTGGCTGGTGGACCAACAAAAGCCCGCCGAGCTGATCGCCCTGGAGCGCCGCGAGTGGGGCAACTTCTACGGCTACCTGGTCAGCGTCAAGGAAGAAGGGCGGGTGGTTGCCCAAGGCCCCGAGGCCTGGAACGAGCTGCAGGCCCGCCTCAAGCGCGCCAGCGAACTCAACGACCAACTGGTGAAGCTCGAGAAGAAAGACATCGGCGCCATCAACCATGGCCTGGAGCGCCTGCGCCTGCATGGCCGCAAGCTGGAACTGGACGGCAAGCTCGATGCCGCCGCCCAGGCCGACATGGACGCCGAGCGCGCCGAGCTGAACAACCGCTACAAGGCCATCGAAGAGCGCCTGAGCGGCCTGCACCAGGCCTTCGCCCGCGACAGCCTGGTGGCCCGCGACGGCAACGGCCGCGAAGTGGAGATCAACCTGAGCAAGGTGGTCCACGCGATCCAGCCGAACGCCATGTCTGGCCTGACCAAGATGGGCGCCTACTTCGCCAAGGTGTGGGAGTTCCTCAGTGATGACCCGCGTGAGGCCAACACTGAAGGCGGTATCTTCCCGGCCATCTTCGGCACCGTGATGATGACCCTGATCATGGCCGTGATCGTCACCCCGTTCGGCGTTCTGGCCGCAGTTTACCTGCGCGAGTACGCCAAGCAGGGCCCGGTGACCCGCTTGATCCGCATCGCCGTGAACAACCTGGCCGGTGTACCGGCGATCGTTTACGGTGTGTTCGGCCTGGGCTTCTTCGTCTATGTGCTGGGCGGCTCGATCGACCGCCTGTTCTTCCCCGAGTCGCTGCCGGCGCCTACCCTGGGTACGCCTGGCCTGCTGTGGGCTTCGCTGACCCTGGCGCTGCTGGCGGTGCCGGTGGTGATCGTGGCCACCGAGGAAGGCCTGGCGCGCATCCCACGCACCGTGCGTGAGGGCTCTCTGGCCCTGGGTGCGACCAAGGCCGAGACCCTGTGGAAGATCGTCCTGCCGATGGCCAGCCCGGCCATGATGACCGGCATGATCCTCGCCGTGGCCCGCGCCGCCGGTGAAGTGGCCCCGCTGATGCTGGTGGGTGTGGTGAAGCTGGCGCCATCGCTGCCGGTGGACGGCAACTACCCGTACCTGCACCTGGACCAGAAGATCATGCACCTGGGCTTCCACATCTACGACGTCGGCTTCCAGAGCCCCAACGTCGAGGCCGCGCGGCCGCTGGTGTATGCCACCGCGTTGCTGCTGGTGCTGGTGATCGCCACCCTCAACCTCTCGGCGGTGTGGATGCGTAACCACCTGCGCGAGAAGTACAAGGCCCTCGACAGCTGAGTTCAGCTTTAAGCCACAAGCGGCAAGCTCCAAGCAGATTGCCGCTCTGTCCAAACTTGCAGCTAGCAGCTTGAAGCTTGCAGCTTCAAATGGAGTAAGAACATGCAACACGAAGCTCATACCCACGGTATCGACATGTCGGCCCTGGGCCGCGACAAGCAGAGCCTGCGCCTGGCTGAAGAGACCGTGGCCATCGAAGTGCCCGGCCTGTCCCTGTTCTACGGCGACAAGCAGGCGCTGTTCGACGTCAGCATGAATATCCCCAAGCAGCGCGTGACCGCCTTCATCGGCCCGTCCGGCTGCGGCAAGTCGACCCTGCTGCGCACCTTCAACCGCATGAACGACCTGGTTGACGGCTGCCGCGTTGAGGGCGCCATCAACCTGTACGGCAACAACATCTACCGCAAGGGCGAGGACGTGGCCGAGCTGCGCCGCCGCGTGGGCATGGTGTTCCAGAAGCCCAACCCGTTCCCCAAGACCATCTACGAGAACGTGGTCTATGGCCTGCGCATCCAGGGCATCAACAAGAAGCGTACCCTCGACGAAGCCGTGGAATGGGCGCTGAAGGGCGCGGCCCTGTGGGATGAGGTCAAGGACCGCCTGCACGAATCGGCGCTGGGCCTGTCCGGTGGCCAGCAGCAGCGTCTGGTGATTGCCCGTACCATCGCCGTCGAGCCGGAAGTGCTGCTGCTCGACGAGCCGTGCTCGGCACTGGACCCGATCTCGACGCTGAAAGTCGAAGAGCTGATCTACGAACTGAAATCCAAGTACACCATCGTCATCGTTACCCACAACATGCAGCAAGCGGCCCGTGTTTCGGACTACACCGCGTTCATGTACATGGGCAAACTGGTCGAATTCGGTGATACCGACACCCTGTTCACCAACCCGGCGAAGAAGCAGACCGAAGACTACATCACCGGTCGCTACGGCTAACGGCGCCGTTGGCGCAGCTGCAAGCTTTGAGCTGCAAGCTGCAAGATAAAGCGGTTAGCGCGGAGCCAGGGAACGACACGAACCACTTGAAGCTTGCAGCTTATAGCTAGCAACTTCGCGGAGCGACAGCATGATCAACAAAGAAAGCCTTACCCATCACATCTCCCAGCAGTTCAACGCCGAGCTCGAAGAGGTGCGCAGCCACCTCCTGGCCATGGGCGGGCTGGTCGAGAAGCAGGTCAACGACGCCGTCACCGCGCTGATCGAGGCCGACTCGGGCCTGGCCCAGCAAGTGCGTGAAGTCGACGAACAGATCAACCAGATGGAGCGCAACATCGACGAGGAATGCGTGCGCATCCTCGCCCGCCGCCAGCCGGCGGCCTCCGACCTGCGTCTGATCATCAGCATTTCCAAGTCGGTGATCGACCTGGAGCGCATCGGTGACGAATCCACCAAGATCGCTCGGCGCGCCATCCAGCTGTGCGAGGAAGGCGTGTCGCCACGGGGTTATGTCGAGGTGCGCCACATCGGCGACCAGGTGCGCAACATGGTGCGTGACGCACTGGATGCCTTCGCCCGTTTCGACGCCGACCTGGCGCTGTCGGTGGCCCAGTACGACAAGACCATCGACCGCGAGTACAAGACCGCGTTGCGCGAACTGGTCACCTACATGATGGAAGATCCGCGTTCGATCACTCGCGTGCTCAGCGTGATCTGGGCCCTGCGCTCGCTGGAGCGGATCGGCGACCACGCGCGCAACATTTCGGAGCTGGTGATCTACCTGGTACGCGGGACCGACGTGCGTCACATGGGCCTCAAGCGCATGAAAGCGGAAGTGCAGGGCGAGGCCTTCGATGAGGGCGAAATCGCTAATGTTCCGGCTGAACCGGACGATAAATAGAATTGCTCCCGAGCAACAACGCCCGGCATCCGCCGGGCGTTTTCGTTTGCGGTCGAGCACCCTGCAGGCAGCCGCGAACGTGAAGAGAAGTCCCGGCGTGACCCGTGTTTTGGCAAATGGCCATCAGTCGGCGGTATGCTAGTCGGGATTCAAGAGGAGTATCGATGAGTAAAGTCAATGTGCTGGTCGTGGACGATGCCCCGTTCATCCGCGATCTGGTAAAGAAGTGCCTGCGTAATGCCTTCCCGGGCATGGTAATCGAAGATGCGGTCAACGGCCGCAAAGCCATGGCCATGCTCAGCAAGGAGCGTTTCGACCTGGTCCTGTGCGACTGGGAGATGCCGGAGATGTCCGGCCTCGAGCTGCTGAGCTGGTGCCGCCAGCAGGAAGAAATGAAGACCATGCAGTTCATCATGGTGACCAGCCGTGGTGACAAGGAGAACGTGATCCAGGCCATCCAGGCCGGCGTCTCCGATTTTGTCGGCAAGCCGTTCACCAACGAACAGCTGCTGACCAAGGTGAAAAAGTCGCTGACCAAGATCGGCAAACTCGACAGCCTGATGGCGAGTGGGCCGGCGCGGGTCAACTCGGCATTTGCCAACGATTCGCTCAGCGCCCTTACCGGGGGCCGCCCGGAAGCCGCCAAGGTAGCCGCCCCTGCCGCGCCAGCAGCAACGGCCGCCAAGCCGTTGATCAACGCGCCTGCGCCGAAAGCGGCCGCAGCTGCAGCACCGACCGGCCGCGGGCAAGGTCAGCTGCGCCTGGCCAGCGGTCCGCAACCTTGCGTGATCAAGGCCCTGAGCCTGAAGGAGGCGTTGCTGGTGGTGCGTCGCAGCGCCAACCTGCCGCAGGTGCTCGAAGGCGCGGTGCTCGACCTTGAGCAAGGTGATAACGCCGAAGTGGCGCGGCTGAACGGCTACCTGCACGCCGTTGCGGCGCTGGAACCGAAGCCGGACAGCGACTGGCTGCAATTGAACTTCAAGTTCGTCGATCAGGATGCGCAGAAGCTCGATTACCTGTCGCGGCTGATTGCCCGTGGCACTGCGCAGAAGCACTTCACGCCCGGCGCCTGAGGCGCAGGGCTTGCCTTCGTAGGAGCGGCCTTGCGTCGCGAAAGGGCTGCGCAGCGGCCCCAGATTTTGACCAATGGCAAAGATCGCTGGGGCCGCTCTGCGGCCCTTTCGCGGCACAAGGCCGCTCCTACAGGTCGGTGTGAGCTCATGTCTTCCGACCAGCTGTAGCAACTCGTCTTGAAATCGGCTGCTAGGCTTCGACAGAACTCAACTGTCAAAAAGCCACTATCATGCCGCCCGCCCGCCTGCTGCTGTTCTGTGCCTTGCTCACGGCCTCGGCGTCGAGCCTGGGCATGACCATCTACAAAACCACCGACGATTTCGGTGTGGCCTCCTATTCCGAAAGCCCCAGCCCAGGGGCAAAACCGTTGATCGTTCACGAGCCCATGGTCGAGCGTCTCGACGGCCAGGTGCGCCTGCAGACCGAGGCATTCCGTGGCGGCGTGCGTTTCGTGGCGCGTAACGAGCTGCATGTGCCCATGGAGGTCGAACTGCGCCTCAATGGCCTGGCCAATGCCTTTGGCGGCAATGCCCCACGCTTGGTCAGGCGTGTGGTGCCCGCGCGTTCGACCCAGGTGCTCAGCGTCATACTGGCCGCACCCAGCGGGCCGTTGAAATACGTCAGCAAGTTCGAATACGCCATGGGCGATCCCATCCAGCGCACTCAGGGCTATCGCTACCCCTTCCCGTGGAAGGGCGGGCCGTTTCGCATCAGCCAGGGGCCCAACGGCCGCTTCAGCCATTTCGGCCCGAAGGGGCGCTACGCCATCGATATCGCCATGCCCGAGGGCACGCCGATCATCGCCGCCAGGGGCGGGGTGGTGGTCAGGATCGAGAACAGCCAGACCGGGCGTGGTAGCAACCCGGCGGGCAACTTCGTGCGCATCCTGCACCCGGACGGCACCATGGGCGTCTACCTGCACCTGATGCGCGGTTCGGTGGTGGTGGCAGAGGGGCAACAGGTGGTGGTGGGGCAGGCACTGGCCAAGTCGGGAAATACCGGCAACAGCAGTGGGCCGCATCTGCATTTCGTGGTGCAGCGCAACGTGGGGCTGGCGCTGGCGTCGACCCCCTACCAGTTCGCCCGGCCGCTGGGTGGGATGCCGGATTTCACCGCCGGCAACCCCTGAACGCATCGCGGGGCAAGCCCGCTCCCACAGAGCACGTGGGAGCGGGCTTGCCCCGCAATAGGTTGCTGATGTGGGTCAATCCAGCTTGAGCACCTTGGCCAAGACGATCTTCGGCCCTTTCATCTTTTTGATGATGATGCGCAGGCCTTCGACCTCCAGCACTTCCTCTTCCTCAGGCACGCGCTTGAGGGTCTCGTAGATCAAGCCGGCAAGGGTTTCCGCCTCGATGTGATCGAGGTCGATCCCCAGCAGCCGCTCGACCTTGAACAGCGGCGTATCGCCCCGTACCAGCAGCTTCCCGGGCTGGTAGGCGAGGATGCCGCGTTCGGTCTTGCGGTGTTCGTCCTGAATGTCGCCCACCAGCACTTCCAGCACGTCTTCCATGGTCAGGTAGCCGATCACCTTGCCGTCGGCCTCTTCGACCAGCACGAAGTGCGCGCCGCCTTTGCGGAACTGCTCGAGCAGTTGCGACAGCGGCATGTGCCGGGACACCCGCTCCAACGGCCGGGCCAGGTCGTCCAGGTCGATGGTCTGCGGCAGGTGGTCCAGTTCGGCCAGCTCCAGCAGCAGGTCCTTGATGTGCAAAAGGCCGGTGAACTCTTCGCGCTCGGCGTCATACACCGGGTAGCGGCTGAACTTGTGCCGGCGCAGCAGCGCGAGGATGTCCTTGAGCGGGGCATGGGCGTCGATGCTGACCATGTCCTCGCGAGAGTTGGCCCAGTCGACCACTTCCAACTCGCCCATCTCCACTGCCGAGGCCAGCACGCGCATGCCCTGGTCGCTCGGGTCCTGGCCGCGGCTGGAGTGCAGGATCAGCTTGAGCTCCTCGCGGCTGTAGTGGTGCTCGTGGTGCGGGCCGGGCTCGCCTTGCCCGGCGATGCGCAGGATGGTGTTGGCGCTGGCGTTGAGCAGGTAGATGGCCGGGTACATCGCCCAGTAGAACAGGTACAGCGGCACCGCCGTCCACAGCGACAGCAGCTCGGGTTTGCGGATCGCCCAGGACTTGGGCGCCAGCTCGCCGACCACGATGTGCAGGTAGGAGATGACGAAGAACGCGACGAAGAACGAGATGCCCTTGATCAGTTCGGGAGAGTCGACGCCGAAATAGGCCAGCAGCGGTTCGAGCAGGTGGGCGAACGCCGGCTCGCCGACCCAGCCCAGGCCCAGCGAAGCCAGGGTGATGCCCAGCTGGCAGGCCGAAAGATAGGCGTCGAGCTGGTTGTGTACCTTGCGCAGGATGCTGCCACGCCAGCCATGCAGCTCGGCGATGGATTCGACGCGGGTGGAGCGCAGCTTGACCATGGCGAACTCGGCGGCAACGAAGAAGCCGTTGAGCAGCACCAGGAACAGGGCAAAGAGAATCATGCCGAAATCGGCGAACAACGAGGTGAGGCTGATACCAGGGGAAGGGTCCATGATGGAGTTTTACGGGGTCCGTCTGCTGAAAAGTAAGAAAAAAAGTGCCAGCTTTTGCTGGCACAGGGGATCCAATGTAGCGGCTGAAGCCGCAAAAGCAAAGGGGAGGGCTATGCCCGGTTGGCGCATCGCGGGGCAAGCCCGCTCCCACGGATCTGCAAAGGCATCGTGGGAGCGGGCTTGCCCCGCGAGGGATCAACCTTTGTTCGCGACCAATTGTGCCGGCGCGAAATGGCAGGTGAAGGTGCTGCCATGCCCCGGCACGCTGCTGATTTCCAGGCGCCCGCGATGGCGCATCAGCACATGCTTGACGATCGCCAGGCCCAACCCGGTCCCGCCGGTGTTGGAGGCGCGGCTGGAGTCGACGCGGTAGAAGCGTTCGGTCAGGCGCGGCAGGTGCTTGGCCTCGATGCCGACGCCCGAGTCCTGCACCGACAGGTGCGCGCCCTGGTCATCGGCCCACCAGCGAATGCGGATGGTGCCCTCATCCTGGGTGTACTTGACGGCGTTGAACACCAGGTTGGAAAACGCGCTGCGCAGTTCCGACTCGCTGCCCTTCAAACGGATGCCGGGTGCGGCCTCCAGGGTGATGCGTTGGTTGCGCGGGCCGGACAGCGCCTGGGCATCGTTGTTGATGGCAGTGAGCAGGGCGTCGACCAGCACCGGCTGGTTGTCCGAGGGGTAGTCGGTGGCTTCGAGCTTGGCCAGCAGCAGCAGGTCGTTGAGCAGGGTCTGCATGCGCGAGCCTTGCGCGCTCATCTGTTGCAGCGCACGGCCCCAGCGCGGGTTCACGCCTTCGACGTTGTCCAGCAGGGTTTCCAGGTAGCCGGTGATCACCGTCAGCGGCGTACGCAGCTCGTGGCTGACGTTGGCGACGAAGTCCTTGCGCATCTGTTCGAGCTGATGGATGCGGGTCACGTCGCGTACCAGCATCAGGTGCTCGTTGTTGCCGTAGCGGGTGAGTTGCAGTTGCACGCGCAGGCGGTCGTTGATCGGTGAGGGGATCTCGAGCGGTTCGGCATAGTTTTCCGCTTCGAAGTACTCCTTGAAGCGCGGGTGGCGCACCAGGTTGGTCACCGGTTGGCCGCCGTCCTGCGGGGTCTTGAAGCCCAGCAGGGTTTCGGCGGCGCGGTTCCACCACTCCAGGTTGCCTTCGCTGTCGAGCATGATCACCGCGTCACGCAGTGCGGCGGTGGACTCCTGCACCCGGTCGATCACCGCCTGCAGGCGGCCACGCACGCGCTGGTCGCGGCGCTGCAGGTGATAGATGCTGTCGAACACCTCGCCCCATAGGCCATAGCCGTCTGGCGGTGCCTCATCGGGTTGGTGGTGGCGCAGCCAGTCGTGCAGGCGCAGCAGCTGCTTGAGCGTCCAGCCCAGGTAGAACGCCAGGCCGATGGCCAGGCTCCAGCCGTAGAAACCGCTGATCAGGCCGCCGATCAGGCAGACGGTGATCAGCAGCAACATGTGGCGAATCAGGGTTGCGTGCCAGTTCTGGTTCAATTGACGGATCCTTCGGACCGAGCTCCAAGCTGCAAGCGGCAAGCTACAAGAAGAAGCGGATCGGTGATGCGGTTAGTCCATTATTTCGAGCCAAGCGCTGTAGGCTCTTTCTTGCAGCTTGCAGCTTGCAGCTTGCAGCTTGCAGCTTGCAGCTTGCAGCTAGCTCTTGGTCGAGAACCGATAGCCAGTGCCGCGGACGGTTTGTACCAGATTTTCGTAGGCTTCACCCAGCGCCTTGCGCAGGCGGCGGATGTGCACGTCGACCGTGCGCTCCTCTACGTAGACGTTGCCGCCCCAGACCTGGTCGAGCAGCTGGCCGCGGGTGTAGGCGCGCTCCTGGTGGGTCATGAAGAACTGCAGCAGGCGGTATTCGGTGGGGCCCATCTCGGCAGGCCTGCCGTCGATGGTCACACGGTGGCTGATCGGGTCGAGCAGCAGGCCGCCCACTTCGATGGGCGCTTCGCTGTCGCTCGGGCCGGTGCGACGCAGCACGGCCTTGAGGCGCGCCACCAGCTCGCGGGGCGAGAACGGCTTGGTGATGTAGTCGTCGGCGCCCACTTCGAGGCCCTGGATCTTGTTGTCCTCTTCGCCCTTGGCGGTGAGCATGATGATCGGGATATCGCCGGTCAGCTCGTCGCGCTTGAGGCGGCGTGCCAGTTCAATGCCCGAGGTGCCCGGCAGCATCCAGTCGAGCAGGATCAGGTCCGGCTTGCGGTCGACGATGATGGCGTGGGCCTGTTGCGAGTTCTCCGCCTCAAGGCAGTCATAGCCAGCCATTTCCAATGCAACGGCGATCATCTCGCGGATAGGCGCTTCGTCGTCGACGATCAGAATGTTTCTGCCAACCATGCTCAATTACCTCTCCCGGGAACGGTGTCTTGGCCCGCATTAGATAACGGAATTATTGCAGCTGTGTGACAGGGCATGGGCAGTTCTGGCGACATTGCATGACTGGGCTAGGCTTCACAGGGCCGCTGCAGCGGCTACCAGAACCCTTCCACCCCCCGAAACGATGGTGATTCCAATGACACGACATACGCTGAGCTGGATGGCCCTTTGCGCTGCGCTGGCAGTGCCGGGGGTGGCGTCGGCTCATCACGCCATGGAGAAGGATGGCATGTGGGTCGACCACAACGACATGACCCTGTACACCTTCGACAAGGATGCAGGCGGCAAGTCGATGTGCAACGGTGATTGTGCGAAGAACTGGCCGCCTTTGATGGTGAAGCAGGACGACGAGGCGCCAAAGGACAAGTGGACGCAGATCAAGCGTGACGACGGTTCGATGCAGTGGGCCTACGATGGCAAGCCGCTGTACACCTTCGTCAAGGACAAGAAAGCCGGGGACATGACCGGCGATGGCATGAAGGATGTCTGGCACGTGGCCAAGCCTTAAGAGCGCCTTGTAACCTGTGGGAGCGGGTAAACCTGCTCCCACAGGGGCTGTGACGCTCAACGCAACGCGTAATCCAGCACCACCCCGATAAAGATCAGCATCCCCGCCCAGTGGTTGTGCAGGAACGCCTTGAAGCAGGCGTCCCGATCCAGCTTGCGCGTCGACCAGAACTCCCAGGCGAAGCACACCGCTGCCGCCAGCAACCCCAGATGGAACCAGCCCCCCAGCTCGAAACGGCTGCCGGCCAGCAGCAGGCAGCCCAGCGACAGCAACTGCAGGCCGAGGATGATCACCCGGTCGGCCTCGCCGAACAGGATGGCGGTGGATTTCACCCCGATCTTCAGGTCGTCGTCACGGTCGACCATGGCGTAGTAGGTGTCATAGCCCACCGTCCACAGCAGGTTGGCGATGTACAACAGCCAGGCGGCGGCCGGCAGCTCACCGCCGGCGGCGGTGAAGGCCATGGGGATGCCCCAGGAGTACGCGGCACCCAGCACCACCTGCGGGTAATAGGTGTAGCGCTTCATGAACGGGTAGCAGAACGCCAGGGCCACGGCGCCGAACGACAGCCAGACGGTGCGGGCGTTGGTGCACAGCACCAGCAGGAAACTCACCCCCACCAGCACGGCGAACAGCACCAGGGCTTCGCGTGGCTTGACCCGGCCACTGGCCAGCGGCCGGTCGGCGGTGCGCTTGACGTGGCCGTCCACCTTGCGGTCGGCGAAGTCGTTGATGCAGCAGCCGGCGGCACGCATCAGCACCACCCCCAGGCCGAAGATCAGCACGTTGGCCACGCTGGGTGCGCCATTGCCGGCGATCCACACGGCCATCAGCGTCGGCCACAGCAGCAGGTAGATGCCGATCGGGCGGTCCATGCGGCTCAGCTGGACGAAGTCCCAGGCCCGTGGGTGCAGGCGGTTGAGCGATTTGAGCAGTTGCAGGTACATCAGCAGGTTGCCTCCTTGGCCGCTTGCCACAGTGCCGGCAGGAAAATCTCTGCCACCAGCAGGTCGAGGCCGGCACGCTCGAAGCGCGAACGCCGCCCCCACAGCCCGGCATGGGCGGCCTCGGCAGGCAACCAGCCCTGTGGATAACTGCACACCTCGATGGGGTGGCGGATGAACGCCTGGTCGCAGAACAGCAACTCGCCAAGCGAGCGGGTACCCAGGGTCTCCAGGTCCAGGCCGCCGCGTTCCAGCACACTGCGCCCGGCCACGCTGCGGGCGAACACCCAGGGCTGGCCATGGCCGCGCAGGTAGACCTCACGCACCCAGCCCTCTTCGCCAGGCGCAAGGCCGAGCGCTGCGCATTCGTCATCGCGCAGCGGTTGCCAGCCTTCGAACAAGGGCGTGACGCTGAAGTGGTCGTGGGACAGTTGGGTCAGGCGGCGGGTCAGGGAGCCTTGGTCGAACAGCCAGTCGAGGGTCGGCTGGTCGAGCGCGCTCGCCAGTTGTGGATACGGCAGCCACGCGACAGCGGCTGCTTGCGGGGTTTCGTACGACACGTCGGTATGCTTGTGACAGCCAGAGAGGCGGCGAGCTTAGCATGATTGCCCTGGCGGCTTGCATACAGTACAAAGCCCGGACGAGATTGCGCGGTGCCTCTATCGCGGGGCAAGCCCGCTCCCACTGGGTCCACGCAAGTCCAGTGGCAGCGGGCTTGCCCCGCGATAGAGGCCATCAGCAGCGACACATCAAGCCTGACCGAGGAACGACCCCCATGAAGAAGTGGCAATGTATTGTCTGTGGCCTGATCTACGACGAAGCCGAAGGCTGGCCGGATGACGGCATCGCCCCGGGCACCCGTTGGGAAGACGTGCCGCAAGACTGGCTGTGCCCCGACTGCGGCGTGGGCAAGAGCGATTTCGAAATGATCGCCATCGGCTGATCGCAACCCTACTGGAAGAGGAAGCACCTGCATGACGTCCCCCGTGGTGATCATCGGCACCGGCCTTGCCGGCTACAACCTGGCCCGCGAGTTTCGCAAGCTCGACAGCGAAACGCCGCTGCTGCTGATTACCGCCGACGACGGCCGCTCCTACTCCAAGCCGATGCTCTCCACCGGTTTCGCCAAGGGCAAGGACGCCGATGGCCTGTGCATGGCCGAGCCCGGCGCCATGGCCGAGCAGCTGAAGGCCGAGGTTCGCACCCATACCCGGATCAGCGGTATCGACCCAGGGCACAAACGCCTGTGGATCGGTGAAGAAGCGGTGGAGTACCGCGACCTGATCCTGGCCTGGGGCGCGCAGACCGTGCAGGTGCCGGTTGAAGGCGATGCCGGCGACCAGGTGTTCCCGATCAACGACCTCGAGGACTACGCGCGCTTCCGTGCCGCCGCTGCCGGCAAGCAACGGGTGCTGATCCTCGGCGCCGGCCTGATCGGCTGCGAGTTCGCCAACGACATGACCCTGGGTGGCTACCAGTGCAACGTGGTCGCCCCCTGCGAGCAGGTGATGCCGACCCTGCTGCACCCCGCCGCCGCCAGCGCCGTGCAGGCGGGCCTCGAGGGCCTGGGCGTGCGCTTCCACCTGGGGCCGGTGCTGACCCGTCTGCAGCGGGCGGGCGCGGCCCTTGAAGCGCACCTGTCCGACGGCAGCGTGATCCCCTGCGACCTGGTGGTTTCAGCCATTGGCCTGCGCCCACGCACCGATCTGGCGGCCGCCGCCGGTTTGCAGGTGAACCGTGGCGTGGTGGTCGATCGCCAACTGCGCACCTCCCACGCCAATATCTTCGCCTTGGGCGATTGCGCCGAAGTCGATGGCATCAACCTGCTGTACGTCATGCCCCTGATGACCTGCGCCCGTGCCCTGGCCCAGACCTTGGCCGGCAACCCGACGGCGGTCGCCTATGGGCCGATGCCCGTCACCGTGAAGACCCCGGCCTGCCCGTTGGTGGTGTCACCCCCACCCGCCGGCATGGAAGGTAGCTGGCAGGTGGAAGGCAGCGGCGCCGACCTCAAAGTGCTGTGCCACGGGGCTGACGGCCGGCTGCTGGGCTACGCCCTCACGGGCGCGGCCGTCATGGAGAAACTGGCGCTGAATCGCCAGTTACCGCCGCTGATGGCGTAAATGGCGGGCGTTCTGTCGGATTTCTCCTGTTCTTGCCGCGACAATGGCCGCCCAGGTACTGGCGCGGCCTCGGACGGCGTGCCATTCTCACTGGCGTCTACCGCAGCCTAGAGCCTGCGGTGCCTTGAACGCTGCCGCCCTTGGCAGCACGGCATAACAACAAGAAATTCCGTCAAAGAGGCTTCACTATGCGTAAACCAGAACTCGCCGCCGTCATCGCCGACAAGGCCGATCTGACCAAGGAAAAGGCCAATCAGGTCTTGAACGCGATTCTCGACAGCATCACCGGCGCACTCGACAAGGACACCGTCACCCTGGTCGGTTTCGGCACCTTCGAAAAGCGTCACCGTGGCGCCCGCACCGGCAAGAACCCGCAAACCGGCGAGCCGGTCAAGATCAAGGCCAGCAACACCGTCGCCTTCAAGCCAGGCAAGAACCTGCGCGACAGCGTCAACGTACCGGCCAAGCCTGCCAAGAAGAAGTGATCGGCAACGACAACGGTCATTCGAACGGGCGCCCTTGAGGCGCCCGTTGTGTTTCTGCGGTGAAAATGCAGCGAACTTGCATAAACCGCTCAGGAAGCGGATAAACTGCGCGACTCAGTCATTTTTCAATCGAGGCGCGTTGATGAAGTTTCGCTTTCTTCTCTGGGCCATGGGGCTGCTGATGGCCAAGGCCAGCCGCAACAACCCGGCGTTCCAGCAGCAGCTGCAGGACAAGGACCTGGTGTTCCAGATGCAGACGCTGGACGGCAAGGTGGCCCGCCATTTCGTGGTCAAGGATCAACGCATCAGCAGCAAGGGCGGTCTGCACCCGCAGCCGGCGTTCGCCATTGCCTTCAAGGATGCCAGCTACGGCTTCGCCACCCTGCAGGCGGGCAACAAGCAGCTGGCGTTCATGCAGGGCATTCAGGACAAGAGCATCCAGATCAAGGGCAACCCGGCGCTGGTGATCTGGTTCCAGGGCTTGATGAAATACCTGAAGCCGAAGAAGAAGGGCTGATATACAACACAGAACAATGCACCTGTGGGAGCGGGTTTACCCGCGAATACGCTTGTGGATTTACCACCGCATTTGCGGGTAAACCCGCTCCCACAGGACAGGCGCCCGGCTCAATCAGTGCGGCGCGTGAAACTGCGATGCCAGCTCACGCAGCAAGGCTTCCGCCTCCAGCACCTTGTTCACCACTTCCTCGGCCTTGTCCCGGGTCAGCCCCAGGCGATCGAGCAGGGCATCCGGGATTTCGTCCTGCGGGCCCGAACCGATACCCCGCGAACGCAGCAGGCGCACCGACAGGCAGACCAGGTTGGGGAAGGCCGAGTGCTCGCCGTCGTACGATGGGTCGTGCTGGAAGCGCAGCGCGGTGGACAGCTCTTCGGGCATGTCCCACAGCTTCATCAGCCAGGCGCCGATCTGCTCGCGACTGATCCCCAGCAGGTGCTGCTCCACATAGCTGTGGCACAGGTGCGGATTGACCTCCAGATGGCGGCAGATCAGCGAGAAGTGCGGCGGGAACACGTGGGCCAGCAGCAGATAACCGAAATTGTGCAGCAGGCCGGCGAGGTAGGTCAGGCCGGCTTCCGGGCGCTCCGGGCGTGGCATGGCACGGGTCAGGCCCTCGATGACCGCAGCGGTATAGATCGACTGCTGCCAGTAGGGAGTGGCCTGTTGCGGATGGTCCTTGGGCAGGCTCAGGGTCTTGCCCAGGGCCAGGCCGAGGGCCAGGTTGATCACCAGGTCGAAGCCCAGCACCCGTACGATCGCATCTTCCACCGAGCGGATCTTGCCCGGCGAGGCGTAGTAGGGCGATGCCGCCCAGCTGACCACCTGGGCGGCCAGGGCGGGGTCGGTTTCCACCACGCCGGTGACGTCATCGGTGCTGGCATTGGGGTCGACCCGCAGCTTGATGATTTTTTGCGCGGTATCGGCCAGTGGCGGGATCTCGATGGTTTCTTCCAGGCGCTTCTGGATACGTCGAGCGGTGAAAGCCTGGACAGCCTGGGTGATCTCCTTGGAGTCGTCGTTCGGGCGGTCGAGGTTGGGGCGAATCTCGCGGACCGGCTGGCCAAAGCTTCCTGCGCTGGACTTGTGCAACATGCGCTTGAAGTCGTCGCGCTTGATCGACAGCAGGATGCCCAACTCGCCCGACTGGATCAGCAGGTGCTCCTGCTCGAGCAGCTTGCCTTCATACAGGCAAGGCGAGCTGGTGAGTGCCGGAATGGCTGGCAGGGTCTTGAGGTGGTGCTTGTCGAGCATCTGCTTGAGGCGCGGCAACGGCACGGCCTTGAGCTTGCGGCCTGTCAGCTCCTCGAGGCGGTTGAGGTCCAGCAGCTTGCTCTGCGGGTACAGCACCAGCAGGGCACCGACTTCGTCATCGAGCAGGATGGCCTGAACCTTCGATGCGGGCAGTTGCTTCGGGCTTTCTGGCACTTCGACATAGGGTACGCCGAGTTTTTCGAGCAACAGCCGGATGACAGACGGTGCGTGTGGGGTTGCGATATCCAGAGCAACTTCAGTCATGGCCTGTATCCACTAATTCCTTTGAACGCGAAGTATAACCAGCCTGATCGGCAAGCTGGTTCTGTATTGGGACGGCCGTCACACTTGGCCATATTGTTGGCCGTGGCGTAGCCAGCGGTCGAGCAGCGGGCTGACGTGGTGGGGCCAGCGCGCCAGCAAGGCCTGGGCGGCATCGCGCACGGCCGGCAGCAGGTCGGCGTCGCGCATCAGGTCGGCGACCTTGAACTGTAGCAGGCCGGTCTGGCGGGTCCCGAGCATCTCGCCGGGGCCGCGCAGTTCCAGGTCCTTTTCGGCGATGATGAAGCCGTCGTTGGTTTCGCGCATGATGCCCAGGCGCTCGCGGCCGATCTGCGACAGCGGTGGGTGGTACAGCAGCACGCAGTGGCTCACGGCGCTGCCCCGTCCAACCCGGCCGCGCAACTGGTGCAGTTGGGCCAGGCCCAGGCGCTCGGGGTTCTCGATGATCATCAGGCTGGCATTGGGTACGTCCACGCCGACCTCGATGACCGTGGTGGCCACCAGCAACTGCAGGTTGCCAGCCTTGAATTCAGCCATCACCGCAGCCTTCTCCGCGGGCTTCATGCGCCCGTGGATCAGGCCCACGCGCAATTCGCCCAAGGCACTGCCGAGGTCTTCAAAAGTGCTTTCGGCCGCCTGGCAGGTCAGTTCTTCGGACTCTTCGATCAGCGTGCATACCCAATAGGCCTGGCGCCCCTCGGCGCACGCGGCGCGGACCCTTTCGACCACTTCGAAGCGGCGGCTGTCGGCCACCAGCACGGTATTGACCGGCGTGCGCCCGGGCGGCAGCTCGTCGAGGATCGAGGTGTCCAGGTCGGCGTAGGCACTCATGGCCAGGGTGCGCGGGATCGGGGTGGCGGTCATGATCAGCTGGTGTGGGCACAGCTCGCCGTTGACGCCCTTCTTGCGCAGGGCCATGCGTTGCTGCACGCCGAAGCGATGCTGTTCGTCGATGATCGCCAGTGCCAGGTGCTTGAAGCGCACCTCTTCCTGGAACAGCGCATGGGTACCGACCACCATCGGCGCACCGCCGGCGATCTGCTCCAGGGCGCTGGCGCGGGCCTTGCCCTTGAGCTTGCCGGCCAGCCAGGCGACTTCGATGCCCAGCGGTTCGAGCCAGCGCTTGAAGGTGATGAAGTGCTGTTCGGCGAGGATCTCGGTGGGCGCCATCAGCGCGACCTGATAACCGGCCTCCAGCGCCTGCAGCGCAGCGAGGGCGGCAACCACGGTCTTGCCGGCGCCGACGTCGCCCTGTACCAGGCGCATCATCGGTTCGGGCTGGCTGAGGTCGTAGGCGATTTCGTTGCCGACCCGTTGCTGGGCGCCCGTGGGGTTGAAGCCCAGGTTGGCCAGGTACTGCGCGGGCAGGCGAGTGGCCTTGGGCAGCACTGGCGCCCGCAGGCTGCGCAGGCTTTCACGCAGGCGCTGCTGGGACAGCTGGTGGGTCAGCAACTCTTCGAAGGCCAGGCGGTGCTGGGCCCAGTGCTGGCCTTCGGCGAGTTCATCGACATCGGCGTCAGCCGGTGGATTGTGCAGGTAGCGGATGGCATCGCTCAGTGGCGCCAGCTGGTAGTCACGGGCCAGCTCGTCGGGCAGCCAGTCGGGCAGGCTGCGCGGCCCGAGCTGGCCGAGGCTCTGCTGGCACAGCAGGCGCAAGCGCTGCTGTGTGAGGCCCTCGGTGGTCGGGTAGATGGGCGTCAGGGTCTGTTCTACCGGCGCTGCCGGCTCGTCGCCGCTCAGGGCGCGGTACTCGGGGTGATAGATCTCCAGCCCCGAGGCGCCTGGGCGGGCCTCGCCATAGCAGCGCACGTGGGTGCCGCGCTTGAGGCCTTCCTTCTGCGCATTGCTGAAGTGATAGAAGCGCAGGCTCAGCACACCGGTGCCGTCGCCCAGGCGCACGACCAGGCTGCGGCGCTTGCCCATGGTCACGTCGGCGCCGCTGACCACACCTTCGATCACCGCGTCCTGCCCTGGCCGCAGTTGGCCGATGGGGACTACGCGGGTGCGGTCCTGGTAGCGCAGGGGCAGGTGGAACAGCAGGTCCTGCAGGTTCTCCAGGCCAACCTTGGCGAGTTTCTCCGCCATGGCATCGCCAATGCCCTTGAGCGCGGTGACCGGCACATTCGACAGCTCGGTCATGGGGTCAGGCCGGTTGTGCCACGGGCGCCTTGGCCACCGAGCAGAGGCGGACCGAGTCGGCAAGAATTTCGATGGCCTTGGGCCGCGGGAAGCTGGCGCGCCAGGCGATGGCCACGGTGCGGAACGGCGCCGGCGAAGTCAGCGGGCGAACCTCGATGACACCGGGCGCGTAGTGGTGGCTGTGCACCGCCGACAGCGGAAGAATCGAGACGCCCAGGCCGGAGGCGACCATGTGGCGGATGGTTTCCAGCGAGCTGGACTCGACCGTGGTGTGCTTGGCGCCTTCGCCACCCTTGTTGAGGGTGGGGCAGGCTTCCAGTACCTGGTCGCGGAAGCAGTGGCCTTCGCCCAGCAGCAGCAGGCTCTTGTCATTGAGCATGGCGGTGTCGATGGTCTTCTTCGCGGTCCACGGGTGGTCGGCCGGCATCAGCGCGCAGAAGGGCTCGTCGTACAGCGGCAGCGTCAGCACGTCGGCTTCATTGAACGGCAGGGCGACGATCACCGCGTCAAGCTCGCCATTGCGCAGTTTCTCGCGCAGCACGTGGGTGAAGTTCTCTTCGATGTACAGCGGCATCTGCGGCGCCACGCGGTGCAGTTGCGGGATCAGGTGCGGGAACAGATAGGGGCCGACGGTATAGATGGCGCCAACCTTGAGCGGGGCAGTCAGTTGGTTCTTGCCGGCCTGGGCCAGTTCGCGGATACCCTGGGCCTGTTCCAGGACCTTCTGCGCCTGGGCGACGATGCTCTCGCCGACCGGCGTGAGGCGCACCGCGCTCTTGCTGCGTTCGAAGATCAGCACGCCGAGCTCGTCCTCGAGCTTCTTCACCCCGACCGACAGGGTGGGCTGGCTGACGTGGCAACGCTCGGCGGCGTGGCCGAAGTGCTGCTCCTGGGCGAGGGTGACGATGTAGCGAAGTTCGGTGAGGGTCATAACGTGCGTCCATGAAGTTGCGGCCCCAGCATAGCGGCTGCAATTGATAGACGCACGTTATCAGACTTGCCGTTTTGTGACAGAAACAAAAGCGTCAGCGTCGGTCCAGCGAGTAGACGAACGGTGCAACGACTTCGATCGTGCCATTGGTCAACAGCTCAGCCGGAGGCTTGGGTACCGTGCCGGCCCGGCGGATCATTTCCATTGTGGCCCGGTCCAGCGCCGCGCTGCCCGACCCACCCGCCATCGAGTACGAGACCACCTTGCCTTCGGCGTCGACGACGAAACGCAGGCGGTTGATGCCCTGCAAGCCGCGACGGCGAGCGTCCTCGGGGTACTTCTTGTACTTCGCCAGGTGGCGCAACAGGTCGCTCTGCCAGCTCGGCAGGGCATTGCTGTTCGAGGCGATGCTCGGTGCCGGTGCCGCCGACTTCTGCGGTGGCGAATTGCTCGGCGGGGTATCCGCGACGTCGTCCTTGGCCGGCGGTTCATCCTTGGGCGGCTCAAGCTTTTTCTCAGGCTTGGGCGGCTGCGGCTTGGCCTTGGGCTTGGGCGGCTTGGGGATGGCGATTTTCGGTTTTGGCGCTTCTGCCAGTTTCGGCAGCGGCGGTTCCTCGACCGGGGTCGGCGGCTTCGGTGCGGCCTTCGGCGGTGGCGGTGGGGCGGGCTCGGGCAGCGGTGCCAGTTCGACCATCATGGCTGCCGGTGGCAGCTCGATGGCCTGGGGCACCGACCAGTTGAGCGTCAGCACCACGGCGACCACGTGCACGGCCAGCACGATGGCCAGGCCGATGCCGTAGCGCGCCATGTTTGAGCGCGTTTTCGTCATTTCTTGGCTGCCGTCTCGAGCCCGACCAGGCCAACCTTGAGGTAGCCGGCGGCGCGCATGGTGTTCATCACTTCCATCAGGTCGCCGTAATCGACGCCTTTGTCAGCCTGGAAGAAGATGGTGGTTTCCTTGTCACCCTTGGTCTTGGCGTCGAGCATCGCGCCAAGCTGATCCTGCTGGGCCACCAGGTCATCGCCGAGGTACAGCTTCTTGTCGGCCTTGACGCTGACGAACACCGGCTTCTCCGGCCTTGGCGCCGGCTTGGCGGTCGAGGCGGGCAGGTCGACCTTGATGTCGACGGTGGCCAGGGGGGCGGCGACCATGAAGATGATCAGCAGCACCAGCATCACGTCGATGAACGGCGTGACGTTGATTTCGTGGTTCTCGGCGAGGTCGTCGCCACCTTCGTTCAGATGCAGGCCCATGGCTTACCCCACTTTCACCATGTGCGGGGTGGCGCGTTCGCCACCTTGGTGGTCCAGGTCACGGCTGACCAGCAGCAGTACCTGAGCGGAAGCGTCGGATACTTGCGCCTTGTAGCCGGCGATAGAGCGGGCAAAGACGTTGTAGATGACCACTGCGGGGATCGCTGCAACCAGGCCCAGGGCCGTGGCCAGCAGGGCTTCGGCGATACCCGGGGCAACCACGGCAAGGTTGGTGGTCTGGGTCTTGGCGATGCCGATGAAGCTGTTCATGATGCCCCACACGGTACCGAACAGGCCGACGAACGGCGCGGTGGAACCGATGGTGGCCAGTACGCCGGTGCCGCTGCTCATGGTGCGACCGCTGGCGGCCACCAGGCGTTCGAGGCGGAAGCTGACACGCTCCTTGATGCCTTCTTTTTCGCGGGCGTTGGCCGACAGGCGCATCTCTTCAAGGGCGTCGTGCACCAGGGTGTGGGCCAGGGTGCCTTCCTTGTTGGAGACTTCGCTGGCTTCCTTGAGGCTCACCGAGCGCTTCAGGGCCGCGATTTCACCACGCAGGCGACGCTTGGCGCCCATCAGCTCGAAGCCTTTGGCGATCCAGATGGTCCAGGTGATGATCGAGGCGATGGCCAGGCCGATCATCACGGCCTTCACCACCACGTCGGCGTTCTTGTACATGCCCCATGGGGACAGGTCGTGGGCCATGCCCAGCGAGGTGTCTTCGACCAGCGGCTGCACGTTCTCTTCGACCGGGGCCTGGGCGTCAACCGGCGCGGTTGCGCCTACCGGAGCCTGGCCATCAGCGGCCGGCGCAGCCGGAGCGGTGGCGGCGGCCGGGGTGGCGGCAGTGGCGGTTGGCTCATCGGCCATTGCAACGGGTGCCAGCACCAGGCTGAACATCAGCGCGGCAATGGCGCGCCAGGCGCGCGACGTGGTTGGCGAAGCGGAAGGTTGAGTGCGTGTCATGCTGGCCGGACCTGATGAAGAGGAAAAGATTGAGTTCTCCAGGGCCTCGAAACAGGCCGAGAACAGACAAGGCGGCCATTATTGCAATTAATTCTTGTTAACAAAAGTAATGTGATTGCTTTTTTTGACCTTGGTATAGCCGTTTATCGTCAGAACGCTATAGCCTGCTCCTTTAGGAATAGGAGTTTTGGCATGCCAGACGTATCTGCTTTGATCGTAGGTTGTGGTGATGTCGGCAGTCGTCTGGCCCGCCAACTGCTGGCCCTCGGCTGGCAGGTGAGCGGCTTGCGGCGCTCGGTACAGCAGTTGCCCAAAGGGGTCGAACCCATCGCCGCCGACCTGTCCGACCAGCGTATGCCGGCTGACTGGCCCGAGCGCAACCCGGACTACCTGGTGTACTGCGTGGCGGCCAGCCAGCATGACGAAGCCGGCTATCAGGCGGCCTACGTCGCGGGCTTGCGGCATGTACTGGCTTGGCTGCAGCGCGGCGGCAAACTGCCCCGGCGGCTGCTGTTCGTGTCCAGCAGCAGCGTTTTCGCGCAGAAGGACGGCGAGTGGATTGACGAGACTGCCAGCACTGAGCCCGAGGGCTATTCCGGCAAGGTGATGCTTGAAGCCGAGCAGCTCGCTCTGGGCAGCGGCATCCCCGCCAGTGTCGTGCGCCTGACGGGTATCTATGGCCCAGGGCGTGAGTGGTTGTTGAGCCAGGTGCGGCAGGGCTATCGCGTTGCCGAGGAACCACCGCTGTATGGCAACCGGATCCATGCCGAGGATGCGGCGAGCCTGCTGGCGTACCTGCTGCAGGCCGATGCCCGTGGTGTGGTGCTGGACGACTGCTATATCGGTGTCGACGACGACCCGGCGCCTTTGGCCGATGTGGTGGCCTGGCTGCGTGAGTACATGGGCGTCACCGAATGGTCGGATGACCAGCGGGTGCGGCGTACCGGCAGCAAGCGCTGCAGCAATGCGCGGGCGAAGGCGTTGGGGTGGGTACCGCAGTATCCGAGTTACAAAGAGGGGTATGCGGCGATCCTTGTGGGGAATAGCTGAGGTATCAGGCTTGGCGCGGCCTCTGTGTAGGAGCGGCCTTGTGTCGCGAAAGGGCCGCAAGGCGGCCCCAGGGTTTCAGCGGTGATGCATAAATCGCCGGGGCTGCTCTGCAGCCCTTTCGCGACACAAGGCCGCTCCTACAGGGCGGGCAGGCGTTTCAGTCCTTCTCCAGCACCCACTGCCGGGCGCCGGCAGCCAACTCGGGCATCTCGTCCGGCTGGGCGCGGTTCACCGCCCGGAAGATCTCCAGGGTGTCGCCATCGCGCTTGAAGATCCACGGCGCACCGCGCTGGTTGCGTTCCAGCCACATGCTGTCGTTGCCGCCGCCCATGGTCGCGCAATCGCCCGCCAGGCACACGGCGAAGCGGTCAACCCCAGGCAACCCGGTGACGTTGCCGGTGTCACTGAAGCGCACGGTAGTGCCTTGGCCCTGGCCCTCGACGATCTTCCATTCACCACCGAGGAAGGCTTTGTACAGCGCCTTTTCGAAGCTGCCACCCAGCGGGGTGTTGCTTGCCGCTTCGCTGCGTACGAAGTGCTGCTCTGCGCCTGCCGGGTTGATGACCCGAAGTTCGTCGCCATCCAGCACCAACTGTTCGGTCTGGCCACCTGCAAAGCTGACTTGCCAGTTGTTCTTGTTGGCGCTGAGTTGGCCGTCGACCGCTTCGAAGCCATTGCTGAAGCTGGCTTTCTGGCTGGCGACATCCAGCTTCCACTCGAGCTCGATGCCATTTTTGTTCAGCGGCTCACTCACACGGCCGCTTTTGACGACTGCGTCGATGGCGTCCTGGTTGATCCAGGTGCCGTTGAAATCTTCGGGTTTGTGGCTGGCGCAGCCGCCCAGTAGCAGGGCTGCCAAAGCCAGAGGCAATGCGTGGCGCATGGGGAGAACCTTGGGGCAGGAGGGGCGGTGACGGGCGTGGTGCCCGTCACCCGGGGGTATTACTCGAGGACCAGAATGGCGTCCATTTCAACCTGGGCGCCTTTTGGCAGCGCGGCCACGCCGATGGCGGCGCGGGCAGGGTAGGGCTGTTCGAAGTAACGGCCCATGACCTCGTTGACCTTGGCGAAGTGGCTCAGGTCGGTGAGGAAGATGTTCAGCTTGACGATGTCCTTGAACGAACCGCCAGCGGCCTCGGCGACCGACTTCAGGTTTTCGAACACCTGGACGGTCTGGGCTTCGAAGCCTTCAACCAGTTCCATGGTTTTCGGATCGAGCGGGATCTGGCCCGACATGTACACAGTGTTGCCGGCCTTGATCGCCTGGGAGTAAGTACCGATGGCGGCAGGGGCCTTGTCGCTGGTGATGACAGTCTTGCTCATGATGACTCCTTGCGGTTGGCGGACTACGCACGCGTCCGGGTGATGCGGACCACCCCGGTCAAGGTGCGCAGCTTCTTGATCACGCGGGCCAGGTGCACGCGGTCGCGCACGCTGACCACCAGTTGGACCACGCTGATACGGCCGTCGCGTTCGTCCATGCTGATTTTTTCGATGTTGCCGTCGGCGGCGTTGACGCTGCTGGCCAGGAGGGCGATCAGGCCGCGCTGGTGTTCCAGCTCGACGCGCAGCTCGACATTGAACTCGCCAGCGACATCCTTGGCCCAGGAGAGCTGCAGGCACTTCTCTGGGTTATGACGGATTTCACTGATGTTGCGGCAGTCTTCCAGGTGCACGACCATGCCCTTGCCTGCCGACAGGTGGCCGACGATCGGATCGCCCGGGATCGGCGTGCAGCACTTGGCGTAGCTGAGTACCAGGCCCTCTGTGCCGCGGATGGTCAGCGGGCCTTCCGGAGCCGGCAGCTCCTCGCCATCGGCGGACAGCAGGCGGCGGGCGACCACATAGGCCATGCGGTTGCCCAGGCCGATGTCTTCGAGCAGGTCTTCGATCAGCTCCAGGCGGTACTCGGCGAGAATCGCCTGGATGCGCTCCTGGGGGATCTTCTCCAGGCTGCTGTCGAAGCCGGTCAGCACCTTGTTCAGCAGGCGCTCGCCGAGGCTGATGGACTCGGAGCGGCGCTGCTGCTTGAGGGCATGGCGGATGTGCGTGCGGGCCTTGCCGGTCACCACGAAGTTGAGCCAGGCCGGGTTCGGACGGGCGCCCGGGGCGCTGACGATCTCCACGGTCGAGCCGCTTTGCAGCGGTTCGGACAGCGGCGCCAGGCGGCGGTTGATACGGCAGGCAATGCAACTGTTGCCGACGTCGGTGTGCACCGCGTAGGCGAAGTCGACGGCGGTGGAGCCCTTGGGCAGCTCCATGATCCGGCCTTTGGGGGTGAAGACGTAGACCTCGTCCGGGAACAGGTCGATCTTCACGCTCTCGATGAATTCCAGCGAGTTGCCGGCACGCTGCTGCAGTTCGAGGATGCCCTTGACCCACTGGCGGGCGCGGGCGTGGCTGCCCTTGGGCTGCTCTTCCTCGTTGGACTTGTACAGCCAGTGCGCGGCAATGCCGTTGTTGGCCATCTCTTCCATTTCGCGGGTGCGGATCTGGATTTCGATGGGCACGCCGTGCATGCCGAACAGGGTGGTGTGCAGCGACTGGTAGCCGTTGGCCTTGGGGATCGCGATGTAATCCTTGAAGCGCCCCGGCAGCGGTTTGTACAGGTTGTGCACGGCGCCCAGCACGCGGTAGCAGGTGTCGACCTTGTCGACGACGATGCGGAAGGCGTACACATCCATGATTTCGGTGAAGGCGCGGCGCTTGCCACGCATCTTCTTGTAGATGCCATAGAGGTGTTTCTGCCGTCCGCTGACCTCGCCTTCGATACCGTCGGCGGCCAGGCAGTTGGCCAGCGAGGTTTCGATCTTGGCGACGATCTCCTTGCGGTTGCCACGGGCGCTTTTGACCGCGCGGTGGATCAGCGAGGAGCGCATCGGGTGCATGGCCTTGAAGCCCAGGTCCTCGAACTCCACGCGCACGGTGTGCATCCCCAGGCGGTTGGCGATGGGGGCGTAGATCTCGAGGGTTTCCTTGGCGATGCGCCGGCGTTTTTCGCCGGACAGCACTTCCAGCGTGCGCATGTTGTGCAGGCGGTCGGCCAGCTTGACCAGGATCACGCGAATATCGCGGGCCATGGCCATGGCCATTTTCTGGAAGTTTTCCGCTTGCGCTTCGGCCTTGGTCTCGAAGTTCATCTGGGTCAGCTTGCTGACCCCGTCGACCAGCTCGGCGACGGTTTCGCCGAACTGCTGGCTCAAGGCTTCCTTGGCGATGCCGGTGTCTTCGATCACGTCGTGCAGCATGGCCGCCATCAGGCTCTGATGGTCCATGTGCATGTCGGCGAGAATGCTGGCGACCGCCAGCGGGTGCGTCACATAGGGTTCGCCGCTGCGGCGGCGCTGGCCGTCGTGGGCTTGTTCGGCATAGAAGTAGGCCCGGCGAACCAGGTTGACCTGTTCGGGGCCCAGATAAGTCGACAGCCGTTCGGCGAGGGCTTCTATACCCGGCATGGTTTCACCTCTTGCGAAAGAAGAGGGCCTTGCGCCGCACGGTGTCGACTGGGCATCAATCAGACGGCCTCGTTGTTCTCGTCCTCGAACGCGGCGAATACCGGATCCTCGGTGACGATTTCTTCGGCGGCGATGAATTCGTTGGTGACGATGCCTTCGGCGATTTCACGCAGGGCGACAACGGTTGGCTTGTCGTTTTCCCACGCTACGCGTGGCTCTTTGCCGCCGGTAGCCAGCTGGCGGGCGCGCTTGGTCGAGAGCATGACCAGCTCAAAGCGGTTATCCACGTGTTCCAGGCAGTCTTCAACAGTTACGCGGGCCATGGTCTTCCTCAGTAGCAAATGCGGTAGGCGTGCGCCCATGAATGGGCAGGCGGACTCGATAGTTTAAAAAATCACCAGCCAATAGGGAAGGACTGTTTTCTCTGATGCCCCATCGCAAGCACCCCGTGGGGGCGGGCTTGCCCCGCGAAAGCGCCGGAACAGACAGGCGCCAAGCCTGAGGCTGACAATAACGTCAGCCAGCCCGCAAACACAACAGCCTCACAGCATCGCGTCGCGCAGCCGCGGGGTCAGCTCCTCGAACAGGGTCTGCACCGAGCGCAATGCGCGGCAATCCGGGCGGGTCAGCAGCCATAGCTGGGTATCGCAGCCGGGCAGCGGGCCGCTCAGCGCATCGACGCCGGGCAGGGCGTGGACCATGTAGTCGGGCAGTGCCGCCACGCCCAGGCCGGTGCTCACCAGCTGGGCAATGGTCGACATGCCGCTGCACTGGTAGCGCGGGCTCAGCCCCGGGTACTGCTGGTTGCGCCAGACCACGGTGGCGTGGTCCTGCATGGAGTCGTCCGGGGCGATCCACGGCACGCTGGTGGGCGAGCTGTCGAGGCGCTCGCGCAGCTCGGGGCGGCCGCAGATCACGTAGCTGGTCGAGCCCAGGCAGCGACCGACCAGGTGCTCCGGCGGTGTGTTGGTCAGGCGCAGGGCAATGTCGGCGTCGCGTCGGCTGAGGTTGGCGAAGGTGTTGGAGGTGCCCATTTCCAGCGAAAGCGCCGGGTAGTTGGGCATGAACTCGGCCAGTGCCGGCAGCAGCAAACTGTGCAGTACCGCCTCGGTGCAGGTCAGGCGCACCGTACCGCTGACCACCTGTTCGCCGCTGGTCAGGGCAATGCGCGCGGCATCCAGCGCCTGTTCGGCGCGCTCGGCCTGCTCGGCCAGGGCCTGGGCGGTGTCGGTGGGCAGGTAGCCCTTGCGGCTCTTGACGAACAGCGCGGTGCCCAGCGCCGATTCCAGCCGGCGAATCGAGCGGAACACCGTCGAAACATCGACCTTCAGCAGTTCGGCAGCCTTTGCCAGGGAGCGGCCGCGTTCCAGGGCCAGGACCAGTGAAAGGTCCGCATGGTTGATCTGATATTGCATTGGTGCACGCTCTGCTTGCCGAATTGCCAATGTCTAGTTGCGCTGGAGCCATTTTATAGTGAAACCGCCGCCAGGAATCAATGCACCCGGTCGGCAACCAGCCCCCAACGATGGGCCAGTGAAAAGAACAACAGTAATTCCATCGTCGCCTTAGCAGGCGTCAGCCGTATCCCCACATCGCCGCTCCGAATCAAAGGATGTACAGCCATGACGTCGGTCTCCCCGTGCGCCAGTTCTTCCCGCGAGATGAATGAATTCCTGGAAGCCCATCCGGACACCCAGTACGTCGATCTGCTGATCTCCGACATGAACGGCGTGGTGCGCGGCAAGCGCATCGAGCGCGCCAGCCTGCACAAGGTGTACGAGAAAGGCATCAACCTGCCGGCCTCGTTGTTCGCCCTCGACATCAACGGTTCGACCGTCGAAAGCACCGGCCTTGGCCTGGACATCGGCGACGCCGACCGCATCTGCTTCCCGATCCCCGGCACGCTGTCCGACGAGCCGTGGCAGAAGCGCCCGACCGCTCAGCTGCTGATGACCATGCATGAGCTGGACGGTGCGCCATTCTTCGCCGACCCGCGGGAAGTGCTGCGCCAGGTGGTGAGCAAGTTCGACGACCTGGGCCTGGATATCTGCGCCGCGTTCGAGCTGGAGTTCTACCTGATCGACCAGGACAACCTCAACGGTCGCCCGCAGCCGCCGCGTTCGCCAATCTCCGGCAAGCGCCCGCAATCGACCCAGGTGTACCTGATCGACGACCTCGACGAATACGCCGACTGCCTGCAGGACATGCTCGAAGCCGCCAAGGAGCAGGGCCTGCCTGCTGACGCGATCGTCAAGGAAAGCGCCCCGGCGCAGTTCGAAGTGAACCTGCACCACGTCGCCGATCCGCTGAAGGCCTGCGACTACGCGATCCTGCTCAAGCGCCTGATCAAGAACGTCGCCTACGACCATGAAATGGACACCACTTTCATGGCCAAGCCCTACCCGGGCCAGGCGGGCAACGGCCTGCACGTGCACATCTCGTTGCTCGACAAGAAGACCGGCAAGAACATCTTCGCCAGTGACGACCCGCTCGAAAGCGACACCCTGCGCCACGCCGTCGGCGGTGTGCTGGAAACCATGCCGGCGTCGATGGCATTCCTCTGCCCGAACATCAACTCGTACCGCCGCTTCGGTGCCCAGTTCTACGTGCCCAATGCGCCGAGCTGGGGTGTGGACAACCGCACGGTGGCGGTGCGCGTGCCGAACGACAACCGCGACAACGTGCGTATCGAGCACCGCGTGGCCGGCGCCGATGCCAACCCGTACCTGATGCTCGCCGCGATCCTGTCCGGTATCCACCATGGCCTGACCAACAAGGTCGAGCCGGGCGCGCCGATCGAGGGCAACTCCTACGAGCAACTGGAGCAAAGCCTGCCGAACAACCTGCGCGATGCCCTGCGCGCGCTGGACGACAGTGAAGTGCTCAACCAATACATCAGCCCGGACTACATCGATATCTTCGTGGCCTGCAAAGAGAGCGAGCTGGCCGAGTTCGAAGTGTCGATCTCCGACCTCGAGTACAACTGGTACCTGCACACGGTGTAAGCCCATGAGCGCAATTGCGGTCCCCTTGATCGGTGTCAGCGCCTGCCGTCAGCAGGTGGGGAAGAACTCGTCGCACACGGTGGGCGACAAGTATGTCGAGGCCGCAGGCTTTGCCGGCCTGCCGCTGATCCTGCCGGCCCGTGATGGCGGCAGCGACACGCGGGCGCTGCTGGCGCAACTCGACGGCATTCTGTTTACCGGCTCGCCTTCCAATATCGAGCCGCATCATTACAATGGCGCGCCCAGCGCGGCAGGCACCCGCCACGACCTTGCGCGTGACCGCCTGACCTTGCCGTTGCTGCAGGCGGCGATTGCCGCCGGGGTACCGGTGTTCTGCATTTGTCGTGGCTTCCAGGAATTGAACGTGGCCCTTGGCGGCACCTTGCACCAGCGGGTGCAGGAACTGCCCGGCTACCTGGACCACCGTGAACCTGAGGACGCACCCCTGGAGGTGCAATACGGCCCTCGTCACCCCGTCGCTGTTGCACCAGGCGGGTTGTTCGAGCGCCTGGGCCTGGCGGCGCAGTTCGAGGTCAACTCGCTGCACAGTCAGGGCATCGACCGTCTGGCCCCAGGCCTGCGTGTCGAGGCACGGGCCCCGGATGGCCTGATCGAAGCGGTGTCGATGCCGGATGCGCCGGGCCTGGTGCTCGGTGTGCAGTGGCACCCGGAATGGCGTTACGCCGAAAACCCGGTCTCGCTGCGCCTGTTCGAGGCGTTCCGCGAGGCCTGCATTGCCCACGCTGCACGGGAGGGTGTGCGCTCGAAAACATTCGGGCGTTAGCCGAAGGTCGAGGATGACCGTGCCCCCACCGCAAGCTTTCAATGAGTGAAAGCGGGCCCTCTACGGCGGGCCTGTGAGAACAATTCCAATAGTTACGGCAAATACTCATGAGCAATTACACAGAAGCCGGCCGCCCACCTGATGTGGCAGCCGACTCGGGCAACAACACCCAAGGCGCCAGCAAAGGCCTGGCCAAGGGCCGCCTGGGCCTTTTGGCCAGCGTGGTGCTGGGCATTTCCACCATTGCCCCGGTCTACACCCTGACCGGCGCCCTCGGCCCGACCGTGCGCGAAGTCGGCGCCCACCTGCCGGCGGTGTTCATCGTCGGCTTCCTGCCGATGCTGCTGGTGGCCCTGGGTTACCGCGAGCTGAACTCGGCGGAGCCAGACAGCGGCACCTCGTTCACCTGGTCGGCGCGGGCGTTCGGCCCGATGATCGGCTGGATCGGCGGCTGGGGGCTGGTAGTCGCCACCACCATCGTGCTGTCCAACCTGGCGGGCGTGGCCGTCGACTTCTTCTACCTGTTCCTGGCCCAGATCACCGGCACCCAGGAGCTGGCGGCCCTGGCAGACAACCTGCTGATCAACGTCACCACCTGTTGCGTGTTCATCGCCCTGGCGGTGTGGATCTGTTGTCGCGGCATGGCGACGACCATGACGGTGCAGTATGGCCTGGTGGCCCTGCAACTGATGGTGCTGATCGGCTTTGCCTTCGCCGCGTTCAGCGAGTCCACGGCACCTCCGCCGCTGGCCTTCGACCTGGCCTGGTTCAACCCGTTCGGGGTCGAGTCGTTCTCGGCGTTCGCCGCCGGCCTGTCGTTGTCGATCTTCATTTTCTGGGGCTGGGACGTGTGCCTGACCGTCAGCGAAGAGTCCGTCGGCAGTGACGAGGTGCCGGGCAAGGCGGCCACCTGGACCGTATTGCTGATCCTGATGCTGTACTTGCTCACCGCCATCGCCACCTTGCAGTTCGCCGGGATCAGCGACACTGGCCTGGGCCTGGGTAACCCGCGTATCCAGGAGAACGTGTTTGCCCACCTGGCCGGCCCGGTGATGGGCCCGCTGGCAATCCTGATGTCCATCGCCGTGCTGGCCAGTACTGCCGCATCGTTGCAGTCGACCTTCGTGTCGCCGGCGCGCACCCTGCTTGCCATGGGTTACTACGGCGCCGTGCCACAGCGCTTCGCCAGCGTCTGCCCGCGTTCGCAGACTCCGCGTTATGCCACCATCTGCGCTGGCGTCGCCGCGGGCTTGTTCTACGTGACCATGCGCACCCTGAGCGAGAACGTGCTGGCCGACACCATCACCGCCCTGGGCATGATGATCTGCTTCTACTACTCGCTGACCGCGTTCGCCTGCGTGTGGTACTTCCGCCACAGCCTGTTCACCAGCGTGCGCCACTTCTTCATGCGCGGCGTGTGCCCGCTGTTGGGTGGGGTGATCTTGTCGGTGATCTTCGCGCGCACCGCGATCGACAGCGCTTCGCCGGACTTCGGCAGCGGCTCGCATGTCGGCGGGTTGGGCCTGGTGTTCGTGATCGCAGCGATCATCTCGGCGCTGGGCATCGTGCTGATGCTGCTCTCGCGGTTGCGGGCGCCGGCGTACTTCCTGGGGGCTACCCTGCGCCAGCAGGCGACCATTCAGTTGCAGGAATAATGCTGGGGGCGCTTTGCGCCCCTATCGCGGCACAAGGCCGCTCCTACAGGAGATCGCATCGGTCCATATTGACGCGATCCCCTGTAGGAGCGGCCTTGTGCCGCGATAGGGCCTCGAAGAGGCCCCGTCCATCTTCAGCCGATCAGCTCTTCGAGTAGCGCATGGTGCACTCGCTGCTGGTTGGCCAGCGTCAGCTTTTCAGCATGCGCCACGGCATCTGCACCGTCTTCGCGGTTCGAGCGGAACACCGCCTTGAGGTCTTCAAGTGCATCATCGAACTGGTCGTTGATGATGACGTACTCGTACTCGTTGTAATGCTTCATCTCGCTGACCGCTTCCTTCATACGCCCAGCGATGATTTCTTCGCTGTCCTGGCCACGGCCGTCCAGGCGCTGGCGCAGGGCTTGTTGGCTCGGTGGCAAGATGAAGATCGAGCGAGCCTTTGGCATTAGCTTGCGCACCTGGCGGGCGCCTTGCCAGTCGATTTCCAGTATCAGGTCTTTTCCCTTGTTCAGCGTCTGCTGCATCGCGCTGCGCGAAGTGCCGTAGAAGTTGCCGAAAACCTCGGCATGCTCAAGGAAGTCATTCTTGGCGATGAGCGTCTTGAACTCGTCATGGCTGACGAAGTGATAGTTCGTTCCATGCTTCTCGCCCGGACGCATCTTGCGTGTGGTATGCGATACCGAGACGCTCACACGCGGATCTTGCTTGATCAGCTCGGTGACCAGGCTGGTCTTGCCGGCGCCGGACGGTGCCGAAACGATGTAGAGGGTGCCGCTGCTGTGGTTCATGGTCGGGGGTGGCCTTACTCGATGTTCTGTACTTGTTCACGCATCTGCTCGATCAACACCTTCAGGTTGACCGCCGCCTGCGTGCTGCGTGGGTCAAAGGCCTTGGAGCCCAAGGTGTTGGCTTCGCGGTTGAGCTCCTGCATCAGGAAGTCCAGGCGCCGGCCGGCGGCACCGCCGGACTTGAGCACCCGGCGCACTTCGGTGACGTGGGTGCTGAGGCGGTCGAGCTCTTCGGCAACGTCGCTCTTCTGTGCCAGCAGCACCATCTCCTGCTCCAGGCGCTGCGGGTCGAGCTCGGCCTGCATGTCGCCGAAACGGTCGAGGATCTTCTGCCGCTGCACGGCCAGCATCTGTGGCACCTGGGTGCGCAGGGTGGCCACTTCGCTGGCCATGCTGTCCAGGCGCTCGTTGATCAGACGGGCCAGCTCGGCACCTTCACGCAGGCGTCCGGCCTTGAGTTCGGCCAGCGCTTCGTCGAACAGGGCGATGGCTTCGGCGTTGAGGGCCTGGGGGTCGTTGGCGTCGGCCACCAGCACGCCCGGCCAGGCCAGGACTTCCAGCGGGTTAAGCGGTGCCGGTTGCTTGATCAGGCTGGCGACGGTCTCGGCGGCGGCGACCAGTTGCGCGGCGCGTTCACGGTCAACCTGCAGCGGCTTGCCGGTGCTGTCTTCGTTCAGGCGCAGGGTGCATTCGACCTTGCCCCGCGACAGCCCTTGGCGCAGGCCTTCGCGCACGGCGCCTTCGAGGTCGCGCAGGGCCTCGGGCAGGCGCAGGTGGGGTTCGAGATAGCGATGGTTGACCGAGCGCAGCTCCCAGACCAGGGTGCCCTGGCTGCCGGCGCGTTCGGCGCGGGCAAAGGCGGTCATGCTGTGCACCATGGGGAGTACCTCGCGTAATCGGGTGAGCGGGGGAGCCTTACGGCTGCAAGGCGCAGGATTGTAGCGCAGTGCGGCCCGGGCGCCCAATCCGGCCATGCTACCGCTGCCCCGCCGCCGTGGTCGGAAAAGGCGACAGGCTGCGCTGGGTGCGACGATAGGCATGTCTTCGCGGGGCGACGGGCTCTATAATGCTCGGCAGATTTAAAGTCCCAGTACAGGTATCCCAGATGAAACGTCCAAGTGGTCGCGCCGCCGATCAGCTCCGCTCGATCCGCATCACCCGCAACTACACCAAGCACGCCGAGGGGTCGGTACTGGTCGAGTTCGGTGACACCAAGGTCATCTGCACGGTCAGCGTCGAAAATGGTGTTCCCCGCTTCCTCAAAGGCCAGGGCCAAGGTTGGCTGACTGCCGAGTACGGCATGCTGCCGCGTTCCACCGGCGAGCGTAACCAGCGTGAAGCCAGCCGTGGCAAGCAAGGTGGCCGCACCCTGGAAATCCAGCGCCTGATCGGCCGCTCCCTGCGCGCTGCGCTGGACATGAGCAAGCTCGGCGATATCACCCTGTACGTCGACTGCGACGTGATCCAGGCCGACGGCGGTACCCGTACTGCCTCGATCACCGGTGCCATGGTCGCCCTGTGCGATGCGCTGGCCGTGATCAAGAAACGTGGCGGCCTGAAGGGCGGCAACCCGCTCAAGCACATGATCGCCGCCGTATCGGTGGGCATGTACCAGGGCGAAGCGGTGCTCGACCTCGACTACCTGGAAGACTCCGCCGCCGAGACCGACCTCAACGTGGTCATGACCAGTGCCGGTGGTTTCATCGAAGTGCAGGGCACCGCTGAAGGTGCGCCGTTCCAGCCGGAAGACTTCAACGCCATGCTGGCGCTGGCGCAAAAAGGCATGGGCGAGATCTTCGAGCTGCAGAACGCCGCACTGGCCGACTGACAGATAGCAAATGGGGCCGCTTTGCGGCCCATCGCTGGCAAGCCAGCTCCCACAGGTACGGCGCATGACTTGAGGTCTACGCAGTTGGTGTGGGAGCCGGCTTGCCGGCGATGGGGCGCGAAGCGGCCCCATTGCTTTTTAGATCGTCAACGTCCAGTCGTAATCCACGATCAGCGGCGCGTGCCGGGAGAAGCGTGGCTGGCGCGGCAGGCGTGCATTGCGCACGAAGCGGCGCAGGCCTGGGGTGAGGATCTGGTAATCGAACCGGTAACCCAGGTTGAGCATCTCGGCCTGCTCGTTGTCCGGCCACCAGCTGTACTGGTCGCCTTCACGGCTGACTTCGCGCAGCGCATCGACGTAGCCCATCTCGCCGGTGATCGCGTCCATCCAGGCGCGCTCTGGCGGCAGGAAGCCGACCGACTGCTGGCTGTCGCGCCAGTTCTTGATGTCGAGCTTCTGCTGCGCCACGTAGAACGAGCCGCAATAGATGTATTCGCGACGCTTGCGACGCTGTTTGTCCAGGTACTTGGCGAAGTCGTCCATCAACTTGAACTTCTGGTTCAAGTCTTCATCGCCGTTCATGCCCGAAGGCAGGAGCAGCGTGGCAATACTTACCTTGTCGAAATCTGCCTGCAGGTAGCGCCCGTAACGGTCAACTGTCTCGAAGCCCAGGCCGGTGATGACTGCCTTGGGCTGCATGCGCGAGTACAGTGCCACGCCACCTTGGGTGGGCACCTCCGCGTCGCAGGCGTAAAGGAAATAGCCATCGAGCTGGAAAGCTGGGTCGTCGAGTTCAAAGGCCGAGGCGCGGGTATCCTGAAGACAGATGACGTCGGCATTCTGGGCTTGCAGCCAGCTGAGCAATCCACGCTCGGCTGCAGCCTGAATGCCATTCACGTTCACACTGATGATCCGCATAAATGGCCCCAAAAATCTCGTGCGTGTATGATACCCGAGCTCAACACATTTAGCTAAATCCGTGGTGTCCGGGACCTTTTATGCAGCCGTATCAGCGCGACTTCATTCGTTTTGCCATCGATCGCGGCGTTCTGCGCTTCGGTGAATTCACCCTGAAATCGGGGCGTACCAGCCCGTACTTCTTCAATGCCGGCCTGTTCAACACAGCTTCCGCCCTGGCGCAGCTGGGGCGTTGCTACGCGGCGGCCATCGTCGACAGCAAGATCCCGTTCGACGTGCTGTTCGGCCCGGCGTACAAGGGCATCCCTCTGGCGGCGGCCACGGCTGTGCAACTGGCCGAGCACCACCAGCTCGACGTGCCATGGTGCTTCAACCGCAAGGAAGCCAAGGACCACGGCGAAGGTGGCAGCCTGGTTGGCGCCCCGCTGGCCGGTGACGTGCTGATCATCGACGACGTGATCACCGCCGGTACCGCCATCCGTGAAGTGATGCAGATCATCAACGCCCAGCAGGCCAAGGCCGCTGGCGTGCTGATCGCACTGAACCGCGAAGAGCGCGGCAACGGCGAGCTGTCGGCGATTCAGGAAGTCGAGCGCGACTTCGGCATTCCGGTGGTCAGCATCGTGTCGCTGACCCAGGTGCTGGAGTTCCTGGCCGACGATCCGCAACTCAAGCAGCACTTGCCGGCGGTCGAGGCGTATCGCGCCAAGTACGGAATCTGACGCGAACGTGCAAAGAAAAGGCGACCTCAGGGTCGCCTTTTTTATTTCCGCGCATTCAACGGCCGTTCGGGTAAGGGTCCTGCACCGCGTCGCCCTGGCCGCTCAAGATCTTCCAGCCACGCAGTGGGTGGGTAGCAGGCTTGAAGTGGGGGCAAGGTGGAAGCGAGGTCTTGCTCTGGTTGGAGTATTTGTGGCCGCAATCTGCGCACGAGTACGTGCCGGCGGATACATCGCTGCCGTATTTGACCAGGGCTTTCTGCGTCATAGCTGCATCTCCTTTGTTGGAAGCGGCAATGATAGGCAGCCGATAAAGACAGCGGTTGTAGTATGCGTCCGTCGTTTTAGTAGGACTTTTCCCGCTGAACAGCGCGCTACACAGAGATGAAAAAGGCGACCCTTGGGTCGCCTTTACTGTGTCAATCCGTACCGTACTTTGGCGAACGAGGCCCGTACAGGATCCCGCCGTTAGGACCAGGCGACAGCAGGCGCGCGCTGGTCATGCCGGCAATCGGGTAACCGGCGTCATCCTGCACGCTGCTGATGATCTGGTTGACCGCCGCAGCCACCAGCATGCCGATCAGGCCGCCCTGGTTCTGCCGGCCTTCCTCGCTCGACGCGGTGGCGCTGCCGGTCCACAGGGTGGCGCCGGTCTTGAGGTCGACCAGCTTGGCGTTGGCGGTGACGATGGTCGCGCTGCTGAGGATCATGTAGCGGGTACCGTAGTCGCTGACGGTGACATACAGGCCCGCGTCGGCGCCGAAGATCTCGTGCAGCTTGCCGGTCGGCAACTGGTGGATGTCGGCCGGCGTGGTCATGCCGTTCTGGCGGAAAGTTTCGTCCACCAGTGCCACCGGCATCACGTAGTAACCCGCTTCGGCCAGTGGGTAGGTGACCTGGGAGAGCATGCTGTAGGTCGCCTTCACGTCAGGCGATTCATTCAGCGGCGGCAGGATCAGGATCGATTTTGGACGGCTCTGCTTGTAAGCCGAATAGTCGATGGTCTTGCGCTCGGCACAACCAGCGAACAACGCCAGCACACAGGCACCGACGATCAGTTGGGTCAGGCGCTTGATCACTGTTTGGCCCCTTTGCTGGCGTTTTTCATCAGGAAGTCCATGTAGGCCGTCGATTCAGGGAACAGCGCCTTCTCGGTGCGGAACTGCTGAATCATCTGGTCATCCTTGCCGAGGCTGGAATACAGCAAGCCCAGCTGTGCGTGATAACCCGGCGGTACCGCGCCGTTCTTGGCCTTGATCTTCTCCAGATCACGCTCCAGGGCGGTGATTTGCTCTTCCTTGGCGTCACCTTTGAGGTAGCTGTACACCTGGGGCTGATAGCTTTCCCACTGATACAGCGTTTTGTGCGAGTTGCAGCCGGCCAGCAGCGCGCTGCCCAGCAGCAGGGCGGCGACGGTGCGCCGGCCTTGGGGGATGATGGTCATCGTACGTCTTCCTTGTCGCAATCCAGGTGTTACTGGGCTTGTGGCTTCCACTGGCCGCCTTCGACGGCGCCAACCAGCTTGTTGACCGCTTCGCGCATGGCCAGGTCGAGGACCTTGCCGTTGAGGGTCGAGTCATAGCTGGCGGTGCCGCCGAAGCCGATGATCTCGCGGTTGGAGAGGGCGTATTCACCCGCGCCCTGGCTGGAGTAGACCACTTCCGAGGTGCTGATATTGACGATGTTCAGTGCAACCTTGGCGTAGGCGATCTGGGTTTTGCCGCGGCCGAGGATGCCGAACAGCTGGTGATCACCGACTTCCTTGCGGCCGAATTCGGTGACGTCGCCGGTGACCACGAAGTCGGCGCCTTTCAAGCGCTGAGCCTGGCCTTTGATGGCAGCTTCCTGCTGGATCTCGCCCATGTTGTCGCGGTCCAGCACGTTGAAACGGTTGGTCTGCTGCAGGTGGGTGATGAGGATGGTCTTGGCCTGGCCACCCAGGCGGTCGACGCCGTCGGAGAAGATGCCGCGCATGTAGCTGGAGCGGTTGTCGAACTTACCCACGGCAATCGGGGTGCGCACGCCGCTGTAAGGGCGGTTGACGCTTTCGACCTGTTGCACGGCAACAGCGGTGGAGGTTTCAGTGGCACAGCCGGCGAGGGACCCGACAGCCAGGGCGGCTGCCAGCACGAGTCCATGTGATGCGTATTTCACGCGTGTTCTCCAGGTAAATAAAAACTATTTGCAACAAGGCTGCATTCTGCCACGTTGAGGCGACAGCTTAACCAGTAAATTGATGGCGAAAAATGAAAAAAGATGGCTCAAGGCCATCTTTTTTGTATATCCGATCGAATGCACTGCGGGCGGTGTAGCGATCCGGCCGCGATGGCCAGTAAAAGCATCGCGGGGCAAGCCCGCTCTCACCTTGAGGTGCCAAGGTGGGAGCGAGCTTGCCCCGCAACAGGGTTACAGCTGGATCAGTGACGTTTGCGATTGGTGATCAAGGTGCCCACGCCGCTGTCGGTGAAGATTTCCAGCAGTACCGCGTTGGGCACGCGGCCATCGATGATGTGCGAGCTGTTCACGCCGCCCTGCACCGCCTCCAGCGCACACTTGATCTTCGGCAGCATGCCACCGTAGATGGTGCCGTCGGCGATCAGTTCGTTGACCTGTTCGGTGGTCAGGCCGGTCAGTACCTGGCCTTGCTTGTCCATCAGGCCGGCGATGTTGGTCAGCAGCATCAGCTTCTCGGCCTTCAGTGCTTCAGCGACCTTGCCGGCGACCAGGTCGGCGTTGATGTTGTACGACTCGCCGTTCTTGCCCACGCCGATCGGCGCGATCACCGGGATGAAGTCGCCTTTGACCAGCATGTTCAGCAGGTCGGTGTTGACGCTCTCGACCTCGCCTACATGGCCGATGTCGATGATTTCCGGTTGGGTCATCTCTGGGGTCTGGCGGCTGACGGTGAGCTTGCGCGCACGGATCAGTTCGGCGTCCTTGCCGGTCAGGCCGATGGCGCTGCCGCCGTGGCGGTTGATCAGGTTGACGATGTCCTTGTTGACCTGGCCGCCCAGGACCATTTCCACCACGTCCATGGTCGCCGAATCGGTGACGCGCATGCCGTCGATGAAGTGGCTCTCGATCGACAGGCGCTTGAGCAGGTCGCCGATCTGTGGGCCGCCGCCATGCACGACCACCGGGTTGATGCCCACGGCCTTCATTAGCACGATGTCACGGGCGAAGCCCGTCTTGAGCTCCTCGCTTTCCATCGCGTTGCCGCCGTACTTGATCACCAGGGTCTTGCCGACGAAGCGGCGAATGTAAGGCAGTGCTTCGGACAAAACCTCGGCTACATGGGAAGCGGCATCGCGATCGAGGGTCATGCAGGGCTCCAGGTAAGGAACGGATAGTCGTCAGAACGGCAGTTGCAGGCCTGGTTGGACCCGTAGCAACTGCGTGCGGAATACAGCCTTGATACGGTCGAGTTCTGCCGCGCTGTCGGCCTCGAAACGCAGCACCAGCACCGGTGTGGTGTTGGAGGCGCGAACCAGGCCCCAGCCGTGGGCGTAGTCGACCCGCACACCGTCGATGGTGGTCAGGTTGGCATCGCCCCAGTCGGCGTCGCGTTGCAGAGCATCAATGATGCTGAATTTACCCTCGTCGGTCACATCAATGTTGATTTCCGGCGTGGAAATATCATCGGGGAACGCGGCGAACAGGTCTTCGGCGCTTTGCCCGGCCTTGCTGAGGATCTCCAGCAGGCGCGCGGCGCTGTAGATACCGTCGTCGAAACCGTACCAGCGTTCCTTGATGAAGATGTGACCGCTCATCTCGCCGGCCAGCAAGGAGCCGGTCTGTTTCATCTTCTTCTTGATCAACGAGTGGCCGGTCTTCCACATTAGCGCGCGGCCACCGTGCTGTTCGATCAGCGGGGTCAGGCGGCGGGTGCATTTGACGTCGAAGATGATCTCGGCGCCCGGGTTGCGCGACAGCACGTCCTGGGCGAACAGCATCAGCAGGCGGTCGGGGTAGACGATGCTGCCGGTGTTGGTCACCACGCCCACGCGGTCGCCGTCGCCGTCGAAGGCCAGGCCGATATCGGCGCCGGTCTCTTTCACCTTGGCGATCAGGTCTTCCAGGTTCTCAGGCTTGCCCGGGTCCGGGTGGTGGTTGGGGAAGTTGCCGTCGACCTCGCAGAACAGTGGGATCACCTCGCAGTTCAACGCCTCGATCAATTGCGGGGCGATCACCCCAGCGGCGCCGTTGCCGCAGTCGACCACCACCTTCAGGCGCTTGGCCAGCTTCACGTCGTCGACGATCTGCTGGTAGTAGCGCTCGAGGATCTCGACTTTTTCCACATGGCCATCGCCACGGGTCAGGTCGTTGGTCTTCAGGCGGGTCAGCAGGGCCTGGATCTGTTCGTTGGCCAGGGTGTCGCCGGCGATGACGATCTTGAAGCCGTTGTAGTCCGACGGGTTGTGGCTGCCGGTGAGCATCACCCCCGACTTGCCGGCCAGCACGTTGGCGGCGTAGTACAGCGCCGGGGTCGGCACCAGGCCGACATCGCTGACCTGGCAACCGGCCTCGACCAGGCCCTTGATCAGTTGCTCGACCAGCATCGGGCCGGACAGGCGGCCGTCACGGCCGACCGAGATCTGGGGTTCGCCCTGGGCGAGGGTCTGGGCGCCAATGGCGCGGCCGATCCAGTAGGCCGTTTCGGCGTGCAGGGTCTTGCCGACCACGCCGCGGATGTCATAAGCGCGGAAGATGCTGTCGGGCAGTGCGGGGACCAGGTGGGCCATGTCGTTCATCTCTGGGGACTCCATAAGTCAAAGGCTTCTGGGCAGGCGCAAACTGAACGCTTGGACGGCGGTTTCGCCAGAGAGTTCGCCATCCATGGCCCGAACGGTCTGCTGTTGCCTCAGCGAGTGCCTGAGTGGCCGAAGCCGCCAGCACCGCGCTGGGTCTCGTCGAACTGCTCGACGATGTCGAAATGCGCCTGCACCACCGGCACCAGGATCAGCTGCGCGATGCGCTCGCCGACGGTGATGGTGAACGGCGTGCTGCCGCGGTTCCAGCAGCTGACCATCAGCTCGCCCTGGTAGTCCGAGTCGATCAGGCCGACCAGGTTGCCCAGCACGATGCCGTGCTTATGGCCCAGGCCCGAGCGCGGCAGGATCATCGCCGCCAGGCCTGGGTCGCCGATGTACACCGACAGGCCGGTGGGGATCAGCAGGGTCTGGCCGGGCTCGAGAACGGTGTCCTCCTTGAGCAGGGCGCGCAGGTCCAGGCCGGCGGAGCCGGGGGTGGCGTACTGCGGCAGGGGGAATTCGGTGCCCAGGCGTGGGTCGAGGATCTTGGCTTGAAGAGCGTGCATGTAACTTATTGAACCTGGTTGAGCCGTTCGGCGATGAAGGCAACCAGCTGGCGGGCGATCTTGCCCTTGCTGGTCTGCGCGAAGAGGGTTTGATGCTGCTGCCGGTCGATCACGGTCAGGGCGTTTTCCTCGCTGTTGAAGCCGATGCTGGGGTTGGCCACATCATTGGCGACAATCAGGTCGAGGTTCTTGTCCTTGAGCTTGCGCGTGGCGTAGTCGAGCAGGTGCTCGGTCTCGGCGGCAAAGCCCACGCTGAACGGGCGATCGGCGCGGCCGGCAATGGTCGCAAGGATATCGGGATTGCGCACCATCTGCAGCAGCATACCGTCGCCGGTGGTGGGATCCTTCTTGAGCTTCTGTGCGGCGACGACTTCCGGGCGGTAGTCCGCGACCGCGGCCGAGGCGATGAACAGGTCACAGGGCATGGCTGCTTCACAGGCCGCGAGCATGTCCCGCGCGCTGACCACGTCGATGCGGCTGACCCGGTCCGGGGTCGGCAAGTGTACCGGGCCGGTGACCAGGGTCACCCGGGCCCCGGCTTCGGCGGCCGCCTCGGCCAGGGCAAAGCCCATTTTCCCTGAACTATGGTTGGTGATATAGCGCACCGGGTCGATGTTCTCCTGGGTCGGCCCGGCGGTAATCAGCACGTGCTTGCCAGTCAGTGCCTGGCGCTTGAAGCTCTCGGCGGCGCACCAGGCCAGGTCGGTGGCTTCGAGCATACGGCCCAGGCCCACGTCGCCACAGGCCTGGCTGCCGGAGGCCGGGCCGAACACCTGGATACCACGGCGCTTGAGCAGCTCGAGGTTGTCCTGGGTTGCCGGGTCGCGCCACATGGCCTGGTTCATCGCTGGCGCCACGGCGACGGTAGCGTCGGTGGCCAGCACCAGGGTAGTCAGCAGGTCGTCGGCCATGCCCTGGGCCATGCGCGCCATCAGGTCGGCGGTGGCCGGGGCAATCAGCACCAGGTCGGCCCATTTGGCCAGTTCGATATGGCCCATGGCCGCTTCGGCGGCAGGGTCGAGCAAGTCCATGTGCACGGGGTGGCCGGACAGCGCCTGCAGGGTGAGCGGGGTGATGAATTCGGCACCACCACGGGTCATGACCACGCGCACCTGCGCGCCGTGTTCCAGGAGTCGGCGAATCAGCTCGGCGCTCTTGTAGGCGGCGATGCCGCCACCCACGCCGAGAACGATGCGCTTGCGATACAACCGCTGCATAGGCCTTGCCTTATTCCAGTGAAAGCGGGCGGCGACGGTGACTGCCTGCGGCAGATCGTCGCATTTTCGAAGCGAACTAGATTAACACAGCGCCCAAACGGGCCGTAGTGGCAGGCGAGGAGGGAGGATGAACATCAGGGAGTGGCCGGTCGAGGAGAGGCCGAGGGAGAAGTTGTTGCAGCGCGGCGCGGCGGTGCTGTCGGATGCCGAGCTGGTGGCGGTGTTGCTGGGGTCGGGGGTCGCTGGGCGTAATGTGCTGGACCTGGCGCGCGGGCTGCTGGCGAAGTTTGGCGGGCTCAGGCCGTTCCTCGAGGCCGATCGCGCCAGATTGATGCGTGAGCCGGGCCTGGGGCCGGTGAAATACGCCCAGCTGCAGGCGTTGCTGGAGATCGGCAGGCGGTATCTGGACGAAGGCATTGAGCGTGCGTCGGCGCTGGAGTCGCCGACATCGGTGCGGCGCTATCTGAAGTCGATGCTGCGCCATGAGGCCAGCGAGGTATTCGGTTGCCTGTTCCTGGATACCAAGCACCGGCCGTTGGCGTTCGAGATCCTGTTTCGCGGCACCATCGACCGCGCGAGCATCTACCCGCGGGAGGTGGTGCGCCGGGCCTTGTTGCACAACGCGGCGGCGCTGATCCTGTGCCATAACCATCCGTCAGGCCATTGCCAGCCCAGCCAGGACGACGTGCACCTGACGCAGATGCTCAAGCGCTCGCTGGCGCTGATCGATGTACGGGTGATGGACCATGTCATCGTCGGAGATGGCGAACCACTGTCCATGGCCGAGCATGGGTGGCTGGCAGGCTGACAGCAATCGCGGGGCAAGCCCGCTCCCACGACGCCAAAATGCAAAAAGCCCCGACAAGTCGGGGCTTTTGGGTTCAGCGCGAAGGCTTACTGGTTGACGGTCTTGCCGGCCACCACTGCCTCGGTCTTGCCTTTGTCCAGCACCAGCGACTTGTAGTACGCCTCGCCTTTTTCGGCGTCGTACATACCCTGCCATTTGGCGATGACCACGGCGGCCAGGGCGTTACCCACCACGTTCAGCGCGGTACGGGCCATGTCCATGATGCGGTCGACACCGGCGATGAAGGCCAGGCCTTCCAGCGGGATACCGACGCTGCCCAGGGTGGCCAGCAGCACCACGAAGGACACGCCCGGTACGCCGGCGATACCTTTGGAAGTGACCATCAGGGTCAGCACCAGCAGCAGCTGCTGGCTCCAGGACAGATCGATGCCGTACAGCTGGGCGATGAAGATCGCCGCGATGCTCTGGTACAGGGTCGAGCCGTCGAGGTTGAACGAGTAGCCGGTCGGAACCACGAACGAACAGATCGACTTCGGCGCGCCGTACTTTTCCATCTTCTCGATCACGCGCGGCAGCACGGTCTCGGAGCTGGAAGTGGAGTAGGCGAGGATCAGCTCGTCTTTCATGATGCGCATGATCTTGATGATCGAGAAGCCGAACACGCGCGCCACCAGGCCAAGCACCATGAAGGCGAAGAAGGCGATGGCGAAGTACACCAGCAGCACCAGCTTGGCCAGCGGCAGCAAGGAGGCGAAGCCGAAGTTGGCGACAGTGGCGGCGATCAGGGCGAACACGCCGATCGGGGCGTAGTTCATGATCATGTGGGTGACCTTGAACATGGTCTCCGACACGCCCTGGAAGGTGCGCACCAGCGGCTCGCGCAGCTCGGCGTTGAGGCTCGACAAGCCCATGCCGAACATGACCGAGAAGAAGATGATCGGCAGCATTTCGCCACGCATCAGCGCTGCGAAGATGTTCGAGGGGATCAGGTTGAGCAGGGTTTCGATGAACGCGTGCTCATGCTGCACCTCGGCCGCGGTGGCCTGGTACTTGGAGATGTCGACGGTGCCCAGGGTGCTCATGTCGATGCCGGCGCCCGGGTGGAACACGTTGGCCAGCACCAGGCCGACGACGATGGCGATGGTGGTCACCACCTCGAAGTAGAGAATGGTCTTGAGGCCAATGCTGCCCAGTTTCTTCGCGTCGCCAACTCCGGCGATACCCACGATCAGCGACGAAATCACGATCGGGACAACGATCATCTTGATCAGGCGAATGAAGATGTCGCCGGCTGGCTGAAGGACATTGCTGATCCACCATGCCTTTTCTGCACTGAAATGATTCAGTAGCGCGCCGACTGCAACGCCCAGCAACAGACCGATGACGATCTGCCAGGCGAGGCTCAGTTTTGCCTTCTTCATGTCATTACCCTTTGTTGTAGTGGTCAAGGACGCCAACCGCAAAGCCGCGTACCAGAGCCGTTTAGAGCGTGATGGCAACACGACCTTGGCGTGCGGTGGCCCCATGAAAGGACACCGCGAGCACATCTTTCGAGTGCTTGGGCCAGGGAAAAAGGCGGCAACTATTGCGACGGGAAGGGGGGCAGTCTAATGCCGGAAACGAGTACCCCATGCCGAATCGGCATGAGACCGAAACATGAAATCGAGCATCGCCAAGCCCTTGATTTTCAACGTTCGGATTTCCGAACAAGACCAAAGCGCCATAATTCGGCAGATTTGACGGCGCGAGTACGGGGGTTTGAATGGCGTGTTCGACAATCCGAATGGCTGAAATGCCACTGAACCTGAGCTGTCAGTCAGGCTAAAAAATTTCGATGTACGGTCAAGACAAAATGTGTCTTTGGTGAAAAGACGTACATATAAGGAATGAGTCCTACATAAAGGCACCTCGGAAGCCAGATCGGTCTCTGATCTCTGTAGACCATGACCGATCTGAAACTTCCGATGCCACCTTCGCCTGACCCGGCCCTTGCGGAGGTACTCCCTGTACCCCTAGGCCACTCCGATCCTGCATCAATCAGAACAGCCCGGCCCCCTGGTCATGCGCTGCCCCTCCTCGGGGCGGCGCATCATAGAAGCCAGAAAGATAGAAAGGTTCAGCTTCTATTTCGTGACAGTGCGTACCCGCAGGCCTCAAATGGCTCAGTACCAATTCGGGTCGCGCTTGAGCTGCTCCTGCAGCAAGGCCTTCATGCCGTCGTCAGGCTTGCCCAGCCAGCGATAGTCCGCATGGCGGGTGGGCGACTTGTCCGAGGGCAGGCCTTCGGGTACTTCAACGAGCATTCCGTAGGCATTGTCCTTGTCCCAGCTGAACGCCACGATCAGGCGCTTGTAGGTGCAGGTGCTGTCGGCCTCGCACAAGGGGCCGACCAGATACTGCTCGCCGTCCTCGGTGACCGCCGACATCTGCAGCGGGGCGCTGCCGGTGAGGTTGATTACCCATTCGGGCAAACGTTCCTCGCCCTTGATCGTGTGCTGCCAGGTTTCCTGGTATTCGGGGTCCGAGCCTAACAACTGGTTGGCCCGGACCTGGCCGTCATTGGCCGCCAGCGCCAGGCTGCCGGCGCCCGCAAGCAGGGCGCCAGCCAAGGCGTGGCAAAGCATCCGCCTCATGGTTCAACCCCTGCCTCGTCCGAAGAAGAAAGAAGCCACGAACAGCACCAGGAAGACGATGAACAGGATCTTCGCGATGCCGGTCGCCGCGCCAGCGATACCACCGAAGCCCAGGACCGCGGCGACAATGGCGATGATCAGGAAGGTGATAGCCCAGCTCAGCATGATGTTTCTCCTTTCGTGTGCAAAATCGTTGGTGGCCTAGAACACCCAGCGTTGCTCGGGTTGGACGTTCTCGACCCGTGCAGGGGTGGTGTCACCCACCGGCAACGGCGCCACCGCCGCCACCTGGGTGCCCACACGGCTCGCCTTGAGCTGCGTCAGCACCAGGGTCTGCGCCGCCACCTGGTCGGCCAGGCGGGCGGTCTGCCAGCTGTAGTAGAACTGGCCGGCTGCCAGGGTGATCAGCAAGGCCGCGCCGAGGAACAGCAACTGGCGCAGGGGCAGTACGGCGTACTGCGTGCGGTTGGTGGATGGGTGATTCATGCCGGCTCCTCCTGCTGTACTTGTTCTTGAAACCTGAACAGGTATTTGCAGCTCGCGTGCCAGTCTTTTTCAGCCAAGAAAAACCAATAAAATCAGATAGTTATAAAAAGCTAGGAAATCGAGTAGGGCGTATCCTGCACGATGACCGGCAAACGCGTCGGGCGATTTGCACGATTGACCCTCGCACCTGGCCCGCTTTATGGGGTGGGTGTCATCCACCAGAGCTCCGCACAACCTCCATGACGGCCACTTCCTAACATCAAATTTCAAATTTATCAGTCACTTAGCCACTATGAAGGCAACCAGCTAGCATGCAGGGTGTCGGATCAATCAGAATCGACCATGCAACTTGCCCGATTTTTCCGACACTAATTGAGATCTATCCCAAAGGAGCGCAGGAAAATGGAATCAGCCCAGGACAACCAAGGCCGCATTCTGCTGGTGGACGATGAGTCCGCCATCCTGCGTACCTTCCGCTACTGCCTCGAGGACGAGGGCTATAGCGTGGCCACCGCCAACAGTGCCGCCCAGGCCGAGGCCCTGCTGCAGCGCCAGGTGTTCGACCTGTGCTTCCTCGATTTGCGCCTGGGTGAGGACAACGGCCTCGATGTGCTGGCGCAGATGCGCGTCCAGGCCCCCTGGATGCGCGTGGTGATCGTCACTGCCCATTCGGCGATCGATACCGCCGTGGACGCGATCCAGGCCGGCGCTGCCGACTACCTGGTCAAACCCTGCAGCCCTGACCAACTGCGCCTGGCGACCGCCAAGCAACTGGAAGTGCGCCAGCTGTCGGCGCGCCTGGAAGCCCTGGAGGGCGAGCTGCGTAAACCCAAGGACGGCCTCGACTCCCACAGCCCGGCCATGATGGCCGTACTGGAAACCGCCCGGCAGGTGGCGACCACCGATGCCAACATCCTCATCCTCGGCGAGTCGGGCACCGGCAAGGGCGAGCTGGCCCGCGCCATCCATGGCTGGAGCAAGCGCGCGCGCAAGGCCTGCGTGACCATCAACTGCCCATCGCTGAATGCCGAGCTGATGGAGAGCGAGCTGTTCGGCCACACCCGGGGCGCCTTCACCGGCGCCAGCGAAAGCACCCTGGGGCGGGTCAGCCAGGCTGACGGCGGCACCTTGTTCCTCGACGAGATCGGCGATTTTCCCCTCACGTTGCAGCCGAAACTGCTGCGTTTCATCCAGGACAAGGAATACGAACGGGTCGGCGACCCGGTCACCCGCCGTGCCGATGTGCGCATCCTGGCGGCGACCAACCTCAACCTGGACGAGATGGTCCGCGAGAACCGTTTCCGTGAAGACCTGCTCTATCGCCTGAACGTGATCACCTTGCACCTGCCACCGCTGCGTGAGCGCAGCGACGACATCCTGACCCTGGCCGAGCGCTTCCTCGCCCGCTTCGTCAAAGAATATTCACGCCCAGCCCGTGGTTTCAGCGACGAAGCCCGCACCGCACTGCTCAACTATCGCTGGCCAGGCAACATCCGTGAGTTGCGCAACGTGGTCGAGCGCGCCAGCATCATCTGCCCGCAGGAGCGCGTGGAAATCAGCCACCTGGGCATGGGCGAGCAGCCCACCGGCAACGCGCCCAGGGTCGGCGCCGCACTGAGCCTGGACGAACTGGAGCGCGCCCATATCGCGGCAGTGCTGGCGGCCAGCGACACCCTCGACCAGGCCGCCAAGACCCTGGGCATCGATGCCTCCACGCTGTACCGCAAGCGCAAGCAGTTCAACCTGTGAAAACGCCAATGAAGCTGCGCACGCGGCTGTTCCTGAGCATTTCGGCGCTGGTCACGGTGGCCCTGCTGGGGCTGCTGCTGGGGCTGGTCAGTGTGCTGCAGATGGCGACCATGCAGCAGCGCCTGGTGCAGGACACCTCCCACACCCTGGAACTGGGGCTGAAGCTACGGCAGAACCTGGGCGAGCAACTGACCCTGATGCTCGACGAGGACACCACCGCGCAAAGCCTGGCCAGCTTGCAGAGCGAGTTCCAGGCCCTGCTCACCCAAGGGCTGGAGCAGGGCGGCGAACGGACCGGCTTCAGCAAGGCCGCCAGCCATTACCAGGCCTTCCTCCAGGCCTACCGGGAAAGCCCGGCCCCCTGGCGCAGCCTGGGGGCCGAGCAACCCCTGGGGGCGGCCTTCAGCCAGTTGCGCAACGACCTGCTCGACTCACACGAGCAGGCGCTGCAGCACATCACCCGCAGTGAAGAAACATCCCGCGCCCGTGCCTTGCTGATCAGCGGCCTGCTTGGCCTGATGGGCCTGGCCGTGCTGGTGCTGGGCTTCATCACCGCGCACAACATTGCTCGGCGCTTCGGCCAGCCCATCGAGGCGCTGGCCGAAGCGGCCGACCAGCTGGGACAGGGCAACTTCGACGTGACCCTGCCCGTCACCCAGGCCACCGAGCTGAACCAGCTGACCCGGCGCTTCGGGCTGATGGCCGATGCCCTGCGCAAGCATCAGGCGACCAACGTCGACGAGTTGCTCGCGGGCCAGCAACGCCTGCAAGCGGTGCTCGACAGCATCGACGACGGCCTGCTGATCATCGACCGCCAGGGCCGCCTGGAGCACTTCAACCCGGTGGCCCAGCGCCAGTTGGGCTGGGGCCACGACCGCCTGGGCGCGAGCCTGGCCGAAGCGCTGCAACGCCCGGAGCTGGAGCAGCAACTGCGCCAGGTGCTGCGCGGCGGCAGCCTGGATCGCCCACCCGACGACCTGAGCCTGGAGGTGGACGAAGAAAGCCGCCTGCTGACCTACAGCCTGACCCCGGTCAGCCACCCACAAGGGCCGATCCTCGGCGCGGTGATGGTGCTGCACGATGTCACCGAACAGCGCGCCTTCGAGCGGGTACGTAGCGAGTTCGTATTGCGCGCCTCCCACGAACTGCGAACCCCGGTCACCGGCATGCACATGGCCTTCGGCCTGCTGCGCGAGCGGGTCAGCTTCCCGGCCGAAGCCCGTGAGCATGACCTGCTGGAAACCATCGGCGAGGAGATGCAGCGCCTCACTCAACTGATCAACGACCTGCTCAACTTTTCCCGCTACCAGAGCGGCCTGCAGAAGCTGGAACTCGCGCCCTGCGCACTCGACGACCTGTTCGAACGGGCCCAGGCCCGCTTTGCCGAGCAGGCTGCGGCAAAACAGATCGAGCTGATTCGCGAACTGGAGCCGCCGCTGCCGCGGATCCAGGCCGATATCGCCCAGCTCGACCGGGTGCTGGACAACCTGCTGCACAACGCCATCCGCCATACCGCCAGCGGCGGGCATATCCGCCTGCATGCACGGCGGCACGCGGAGCGGGTGATCGTCAGCGTCGAGGACAACGGCGAAGGCATCGCCTATGGCCAGCAGGGGCGGATCTTCGAGCCGTTCGTGCAGGTCGGGCGCAAGAAAGGCGGAGCAGGCCTGGGCTTGGCGCTGTGCAAGGAAATCGTGCAGTTGCATGGCGGGCGCATGGGGGTGTTTTCACGGCCGGGGCAGGGGACACAGTTCTACATGGCGTTGCCGGTTTGATTCACACAGCCCATGGTCATTATCGATCCCTGTGTAGGAGCGGCCTTGTGCCGCGAAAGGGCTGCGCAGCAGCCCCAGATTTTGACCAATGGTAAAGATCGCTGGGGCCGCTTTGCGGCCCTATCGCGACACAAGGCCGCTCCTACAGGCCTTACGACCAGAAAGCAGCACGCCCCTCAAGGCTCATCATCGATCCGCCGCCCCGCCACCCGCCGCCCGCGGGTGATCAACTCGGCGAACTGGCGGGCGTTGAGCGGGTGGGCGAACAGCCAGCCCTGGCCGTAGTTGACCCCTTCGCTGCTGAGGAACTGCGCTTGGTCCTCGCATTCGATACCCTCGGCGATCACCCGCAGGTGCAGGTCGTGGGCCATGCGGATGATGTGCGGGGCCACGCCACTGCTGGCGGCGTCATGACCAAGGGCGTCGATGAACGCCTTGTCGATTTTCAGGCAATCCACTGGCAGGGTCTGTAGATAGGCCAGGCTGCAATAGCCGGTACCGAAATCATCGATCAGCACCTGATGCCCTTCCGTGCGCAAAGCCTGGAGGTTGTCTCGGGCCACCACGACGTCGATCAACCCGCGCTCGGTCACCTCGAAGGCGATCTGGCTGGCGGCCACCCGATGCTGCGCCAGCAGCCGCGCGGCAACCCGGCCGATGCGCGGTTCCATGACATCACAGGCCGCCAGGTTCACCGAGATGTACAGGTGGCGGTTGGCGCGCAGCAGCTGGCCGAGCTGTTCAAGCACCCGCTGCAGGACAAAATCGGTGATCTGGCGGATCTGCCCGGTATTTTCCGCCAGCGGGATGAACAGCTCCGGGCTGGTCAGGCTGCCGTCCGGGCGGCGCCAGCGTATCAGCGCCTCGGCCCCCACGCAGCGGCGGCTGTCCAGTTCGATGATCGGCTGGTACAGCACCTGCAGCTCGCCCCGGCGCAAGGCCTGCTGCAGCTCGGAGCTCATCGAACGGCGCTGCTGGATCAGTTGCAGCACCAGCCAGCCGATGCAGCAGGCCAGCACCAGGCTGCCCGGGAACAGCAGCCAGAGCAGCCCGTTGAGTTTGAGCGGCAGGCTGGCCCGCGGGGCGATCAGCACCAACTGGTAGTCGGGCGACTTGGTGGCCATGCGGTAGACCAGCCGATCATGCAGTTCCAGCAGCGACTTGTGCGACGGCGGCGGCCAGTCCGCCGTGGGCGGCCAGGCCTGCGGCGGGCCGAGCACCGGGATCGCGCGGTTGCCGCGATCAAGCACCACCAGCAGGCTGCCGCCTGGCGGCAGGTCGACCACATCGCTCAGATGCCCGCGCGAGGTCGACACCAGGAAATTGCCACGGCCCAGCATCAGGGCAGCCAGGTTTTCATTGGGTTCGGTGGTGGTGTTGAGCCAATAGCTGTAGGTCGGCCCTTCAATGTCCGGCGCACGCAAGGGCTCGATGACCCGCTCGCCGCCGCGGTTGGAGCAGGCCGACTGGCCATCGGCATAGGCCGCCTCGTAGATGAACCGCGACTTCAGCGCCACCTGCTGCAGCAGGGCCTGCATGGGCGGGCCACAGCCGCGCAGGGGTTGGGACTGCAATTGGTCGACCCCTTCACGCAACTGGCCGAACACCTGCTCCAGCCGTTCGAGAAAGCGCTCCCCGCGGGCGTTCATCTGGGCGCTTTCACTGTCCTTCATCTGCTGCAGGGTCACACCGACGCTGGCGGCCAACAGCAGCGCAGCGCTGCCCAAGGCCGCGAGCACCGCGAGCAGCCAGGGGTGGTGAAAAAATTGACGCACTGAGGCGTTAGGGGCAGGCATGCGCGGCATCCAGTTGAATACCAAAGGTATAGCAACTGAATGAGTAGCCAGCTTTGCCGTTCGGAAGACGGCGCCGCGAAGCAGCCCCCACAAGGTTCAACGTTTGCGGTTGAGCACCTGAAGCATGGCGGCAGTCTGCGCATCCGGCAGGCCGTCGAAACGCTGCGGGCGGAAGCGCATCTGGAACGCCGCGATGACGTGGCGCGTGGCCACATCGAATTCGCCAGTCTGGTCGATGGCATAGCCGAAACGCGCCAGTTGCTGCTGGTACCAGGCGACGGTCGGCGGGTTGGCGTCGAAGTAGGCCTGTTGGCGTGCCACCGACGCGGCGTCCGGCCAGATGCCTAGCCCGGCATCGGCCAGGCGCTTCCAGGGGAACAACGGGCCAGGGTCGAGCTTGCGCAAGGGGGCGATGTCGCTGTGACCGATGATATGGCGTGGGTCGATGTTGTTACGCTTGACGATGTCCTTGAGCAGGGCGATCAGCGCCTGCACCTGGGCTTCACTGTAAGGGTGCCAGACCCGGCCAGCCGGCGTGTCGGTGTAGCCCGGGTTGACGATCTCGATGCCGATGGAGCTGGAATTGAGCCAGGTGCGGCCCTGCCACTGGCTGTCGCCGGCATGCCAGGCGCGACGGTTTTCGTCGACCAGCTGGTAGACCGTGGCCGGGCCATCGCCGATCAGGTAGTGGCTGCTGACTTCGCCGTGGGTCAACAACGCCAGCGAGCGCTCCAGCGAAGCGTTGGTGTAATGCACGACGACGAACTGGATGCGGCTGTCCTGGTTGACCGAGGGGTGGCTGCGGTCGATGCGCAGGCCGCTGGAACAACCGGCCAGGGCCAGCAGGAGCAGGGCGGTGAAGAGCTTTTTCATTGCAGGGGGCACGTCATTGAGTAGGCGACAACAGCGCTACAGTATAACGTGCTGCCGCCCTGGCGTTAGTGTTGCTTTCAGCGCGTGCACATGACCAGGAACCCCAGCGAGTTGTCCCCGCTCGGGCCTTTCTTGTCCACGAGCTGGGTCATGACCGTCACCTGTTCCGCCAGCGGCTTGCCGATGACCTTGGCCTGACCATGCATCAGGCGGTCATGGCTGCTGGCATCGATTGGTTGCACCGAACAGTAGCCCGGGTCCTGATGGACGATACGGGGATTGAACTTGAGCTTGTATTGCGTGAAATAGTCGGCTTGCGATTGGCGCTCGACCTTGCTGATCCATTCCGGCCATTGGCGCAGGACACTGCCATCGGCAGCCACATGCGCGGTCAACACCACATCCTTGGCCATGGCGTTTGCCTGGAACATCAGGCTCAGCAGCAATGGCATGATCCACTGGGTCATCTTCATTTATGCACTCCGGGTTTGATCGATCGGTTGGCGATGCGCTGAAAACCAGCGCTCGCCCGCAGTGTCGATGACCCCGCAGCGTCGCAAGCGGTATCTATTTATGCCTGTTCGACGCGATTGCGCCCTTTGTCCTTGGCCCGATACAAGGCTTCGTCCGCGCGCTTGAGCACCTGGTCGCCACGCTCGCCGGGGCGGAAGGCGCTGAGGCCGATGGAGGTGGTGATCACCACCCGCTCACCCTTGAAGTGGAACGGGCAGGCTTCGATCGCCGCACGCAGTGCTTCGGCAACCTGCACCGCGGCGGGCGGTGAGGTCTGCGGCAACAGCAAAACGAATTCCTCACCGCCGAAGCGGGCGATGAAGTCTCGACCACGCAGGCGTTTGCGCAACTGGTCGGCGACGATCTTGAGCACTTTGTCGCCCGCCAGGTGGCCATAGCCATCATTGATGCGCTTGAAGTGATCGAGGTCGAGGATGGCCATCGCCAGATGGCCGCCGTTTTCATGCCAGTCGAGCACTTCCTGGTCGACCCGCTCGGACCAGGCCGCGCGATTGGGCAGGCCGGTCAGCGGGTCGATCATCGCTTTCTGACGCTGCTCTTCGAGGTGCTCACGGTAACCCAGGGCCTCCTGCTCCATGCTCGCCACACGCTCGGCCAAGCCATGCAGGCGACCGGCCAGCTCCTGCTCGCGGCGGTCACGCTCGTGCTGGTGGTCGTCCATGGTCAGCAGCAACCCTTCCAGGCGGCCTTCCAGGATGTGCTTGAGGCTGTCGACATCGGCAGCACCCTGCACGCTGCTCTGCAGGCCGTCGACCTGCTCGCGCAGCTGGCTGTCCAGCTCGCGAGCGGCGGAGCTGTTGTCGGCATGGCCGGTACTGGCTTCGTGCAGATGGCTCTGGAAGCTTTCCAGGCGTTCGTTGAGCTGCTGCAGGTAGGCTTCGAACTCGTGTTGGCCGCTGTCGGTAATGGCCAGCATCAGGACCGCCAGGTCATCCAGCACCGGGATCAGTTCATACCAGTTGAGGCCGCGCGCCACGCGCTCGCGCATCTCCAGGGCCTGGGCCTTGTGGCGCTCGGGCAGGCTGAGGTCGTCGAGCAGGCCGATCAAGGTCTGCTCGATATGAGCGGCCACCTGGCTGTAGGGCGGCTCGACAGCGTCGGGCAGGGCATAGGGGCCGTCTTCGCCAGCCAGCTCTTCGAGCGTCTGTACGGGTGATGGCTGGGAGACTTCGGGCACAACATCGGCAGGTAATGGCGCAGGCTCGACCGCCTGCTGCTCGATGATCTGCGTCTCGGGTTCAGGGTCGGCTTGCGGCTCAGCCTCGGGTTGCGGCCGGGGCGCCGCGAAAACGGCTTCGACGGCTTCGACCAGTACCGGGCCTGATGCCTCTATTATCGGCTGCGGCGGTGGGGCGGGCTCGCTGGCCGCGAACGGATGGAGCTCGTCGGCATCCTGTGGTTGGGTATCCGGTACGGCAACCAGGCTCGCTGCTTCCTCAGGCTGGGCAGGTTGTGGCGCAGGCTGCGGCTCACCCTGCGCTTCATCGCGCCCACCGAACAGACGCTGCAGCAAACCCGGGCGAGCTTCGTCGTCCGGCTTTTGCACCGCGCTCAAGGCTCGCCCTTGCAGACCGCTGAGCTCACCCAGCAGAGGCGGCAGTTCACGGGACTGGCTGACGCCGCCGTCGAGCTTCTTCGCCAGTTTTTTCAGGGGCCGCGAAACGTCACCCGGGAGCGGCAAGGCCTGCAGTTGGTTGACCAGTGCCGTCAACGCATCGCTGACCTGGTTCATGCGGGTTTCCCGACGCTGCTCGGAATCGAGCACGGCCTTTTCCAGGCGTGGGATCAACCCGGCGAGCCCGGCGTCCATATTGTCGCTGCGGATGACTTCGCGCATTTCCTTCATGCACTGGTCGACGATCTTGTCGCTACCTTCCGCTGCCAGGGTGCTGCGCACCAGGCCACGACGCAACAGGTCGAGCCGGGCGTCCCAACGCCGCTCGAGCTTTTCCTGCTGTTCGATGCTTTTAAGGTACTTTTCTTTCCAGCGCTCGGCTTCTTCGCTCATGCCTGAATCCGCAAAGGGTGATGGCATCTAGCCCTGTGATGACTGGATTTCGGCACAAGTCCCCAACACTTGAACGCGCCGATCACATACGCAGGCCTAGCTCAGGACCGGCAGCGTATCCACAGTCAGGGCATCAGGCAATCGGATCTCGACGGCGACGGGCAGGTGATCGGAAATCGGTTGTGCCAGCACCTCGACCCGTTCCAGGGTGAGGCTCGGGCTGAGCAGGATGTGATCGAGGCAGCGCTGTGGCCGCCAGCTCGGGAAGGTGGCCTCGACCTGTGGGGCAATCAGCCCCAGATCGCGCAGCGGCGAGTGCTCGAGCAGGTCGGTGGCGTGGGTGTTCATGTCACCCATGAGGATCTGATGACGGTAGCCGCCAATCAGCTCACGAATATAGGCCAGTTGGCGGGCGCGGGTCTTGGCACCCAGCGCCAGATGCATCATCACCACGATCAGCGCGTCATCACCTTCGCCAAAGCGCACCAGGATCGCGCCCCGACCGGCCGGGCCGGGCAGCGGGTGGTCTTCCAGGTGCTGGGGCTTCAGGCGGCTGAGTACGCCGTTGCTGTGCTGGGCGAAACGCCCGAGGTTGCGGTTGAGCTGCTGGTACCAGTAGGGGAAGGCGCCCAGCTGGGCAAGGTGCTCCACCTGGTTGACGTAGCCTGAACGCAGGCTGCCGCCATCGGCCTCTTGCAAGGCCACCAGGTCGAAATCGCCGAGCAGGTCACCAATCTTCTGCAGGTTGCCCGCTCGCCCGGTATGCGGCAGCAGGTGCTGCCAGCTGCGGGTCAGGTAATGACGGTAGCGCTCGGTGCTGATGCCGACCTGGATGTTGAAACTGAGCAGCCGCAGGCGACCATCCTCTGGCAGGCCAGAGGCCTGCAGGTGATGTTCGTTGACCTGCGGCTGGTGCAGGCCGACGCCACGGGTAGGGCGCAAGCGAGCCATGGGGTTCGCCGCTTACTTAGCGGCGCGCTCCTTGGCGATCAACTGGTCGGCAACGTTCAGTACGCCTTCCGGACCACCTGCGGTGCCCAGGTCGAAGCGGTACTTGCCGTTGACCACCATGCTTGGCACGCCGGTGATTTCGTACTTCTTGGCCAGTTCTTTGGCCTGGTTGACCTGGCCCTTGATGGCGAAGGAGTTGAAGGTGGCAAGGAACTTGTCCTTGTCCACGCCCTGGGTAGCCAGGAAGTCGGCCATGTCTTGCGGGTCGGTCAGGCGCTTGCGCTGGTTCTGGATGGCATCGAAGACTGCGGCATGTACCTTGTGCTCGACGCCCATGGCTTCGAGGGTCAGGAACATCTGGCCGTGGGCATCCCACGGGCCGCCGAACATGGCGGGGACGCGCTTGAAGTTGACGTCCTTGGGCAGCTTCTCGGCCCACGGGTTGATCGTAGGCTCAAAGTGGTAGCAGTGCGGGCAGCCGTACCAGAACAGTTCGACCACTTCGATCTTGCCCGGCACGGACACGGGGACGGGGTTGCTCAGCTCGATATATTCCTTGCCGGCGGTGGCAGGCTCCGCGGCCTGTACGGCGGTCATACCGAACACGCTGGCGGCGACCAGCGCAGCGCTGAGAATCAGTTTACGCATGCTTTACTCCTGAGCAGTCTTTGGTCGCCTCGACGCGACCTGTCTGGGACAGGCCGGGAAGGGCGTGAGTTCTGTAGTGTACGACCCTGAACGAAAAAAAGGGCAGCACGGGCTGCCCTTTCATCTTTGTCGCACATCATTAACCCATTGTTAACGCGCGGGTTGCGAAGCCCTGTTGCCGGCAGGCAGACGCCAGGACCTGGCGACTGACCTCAGTGCAACCCCTGGATGTAGCTGGAGAGCGCCTCGATATCCTTGTTGCTCAGCTTGCCGGCGATGGTGCGCATGGTCATGGCGTCGCCGTCGTTGGTGCGGTTGCCCTCACGGAAATCAGTGAGCTGCTTGGTCACATACTGCGAGTGCTGGCCACCGAGGTGCGGGAAACCGGCCAGGGCGATCCCTGCGCCGTTGGGCGAGTGGCAGCCGGTACAGGCGGGCATGCCTTTTTCCAGGTCGCCGCCGTTGAACAATGCGCGGCCTCGTTCCACCAGTTTCGGGTCGGCTGCGCCGACACTGCCTTTCTGGCTGGAGAAGTACGCGGCGATATCGGCCAGGTCCTGGTCGCTGAAGTTGGCGAGCATGCCCGTCATTTCCAGCACGGTACGCTTGCCGGCCTTGATATCGTGCAGCTGTTTTTCGAGATAACGTTCGCCTTGGCCGGCGAGTTTCGGGAAGTTCGGCGCCAGGCTGTTGCCGTCGGGGTTGTGGCAGGCGCCACAGACGGCCGTCTTGGCCTGGCCAGCGGCAGCATCGCCTTTGATGGGTTCGGCAGCAGTGGCCGCACCCGCGACACCCATGGTCAACAGCAGACTCACGACTAGTTTGTTCATCAGCTAATCCAACACGGCTAAGGGTGAAATGTTATGTATCGGGACTGCCGCTCATCCAAAGGATGACCAATCGGTAGTCCTCGGCACTGCAGTCCATGCACAATCCACGCGGCGGCATAGCCTTGAAACCCTGTGTAACATGCGCCACCAGTTGCGCCATGCCTTGCGCCAGCCTTGGCTCCCAGGCCGCCCGGTCACCCCGTTTGGGGGCCTGTGGCAACTGTCCGGCGTGACAGGCCGCACACGTGCGGTTGTACAACGCCTCGGGATCCTGTGTAGCCTGTGCGCTGAAATACGGCAGGAACATACCGACAGCAAGCAGCCATTTCGCCATGCGGAACGACCTGACAGGGTTGGGGGCCGCGCTGCGTTCTGTTGCGCGAGCTATTGTTCGGCACCCCATGCCCGTTCTCCTTCGCTGGGAGAATGAGCACACAAAAACTGGGGCATTATATACTTCCGTCATCCAAACGGAAACGACACCGCTTGCCGCGCCTGGGCCAACCGTTCCAGTGCCGGGCAACACCCACATCGGATATCCCATGCAAGTCAAGAACCCCATCCTCGGCCTCTGCCAGAAAGCCACCTTCGCCCTCAGCGCCGCCAAGGTCGAACAATGCCCTGAAGACCAGGGTTACGAGGTGGCCTTCGCCGGCCGTTCCAACGCCGGCAAATCCAGCGCCCTCAACACCCTGACCCATGCCAGCCTGGCGCGGACTTCCAAGACCCCAGGCCGCACCCAGCTGTTGAATTTCTTCAGTCTGGACGATGAACGGCGTTTGGTCGACCTGCCGGGTTACGGTTATGCAAAAGTGCCGATCCCGCTCAAGCAACACTGGCAAAAGCACCTGGAAGCCTACCTGGGCAGCCGCGAATGCCTGCGCGGGGTAATCCTGATGATGGACGTGCGCCATCCGATGACCGACTTCGACAAGATGATGCTCGACTGGGCCAAGGCCAGCGGCATGCCCATGCACATCCTGTTGACCAAGGCCGACAAGCTGACCCACGGTGCCGGCAAGAACACCCTGCTCAAGGTGCAGTCGGAAATTCGCAAGGGCTGGGGCGACAGCACCACCATCCAGCTGTTCTCGGCGCCCAAGCGCCTGGGCCTGGAAGAGGCTTACCGCGTGCTGGCGGACTGGATGGAGCTGGAAGACAAGCCGGTGGCGTGAGGCGATACCCGTTTTTGTAGGAGCGGCCTTGTGCCGCGAAAGGGGCGCAACGCGGCCCCAGGATCTCGAGCCCAACCCAAGATTGCAGGGGCTGCTGCGCAGCCCTTTCGCGACACAAGGCCGCTCCTACAGGGCAGTGCAAAGCCTTGAATCGCAGGCAAAAAAAACCCCGGACTTCGTATGGGGAGGGGGAAGTTCGGGGTCTAAGTCCGGACCGCTAGGGCGGGGTCCAGATATCTGCCAACACTTAACACAACATAGGAGCATCGAAAGGCTTCACCAGCCATTCAGTTACTCTGAGTGGCGGTTCACCGGATTAGTTCCGAGGCCCTCAAAACTATTTGAAATAGTTTCATGAACCAGCCGATCTAAGGCCAGGACCCGCGACACCACGCCACAGATCCTACACAGCTTTCACCCCGCGTTTAGTGAGCTTCGTCCCAATTCGAGCCGACGCCCACTTCCACCAGCAGCGGCACGTCCAGCTCGGCGGCGCCACTCATGTAGCCGCGAATTTCATCTTTGACCTGCTCCACCAGGTCTTCGCGCACTTCCAGCACCAGTTCGTCGTGCACCTGCAGGATCACCCGCGCATCCAGCCCGCTGTCGGTCAGCCAGTTGTCCACCGCCACCATGGCGCGCTTGATGATGTCCGCCGCAGTGCCCTGCATCGGCGCGTTGATCGCGGTGCGTTCGGCGCCTTTGCGCAGGGCCGGGTTCTTGGCGTTGATGTCCGGCAAGTACAGGCGGCGCCCGAACAAGGTTTCGACGAAGCCCTGCTCGGCCGCCTGGGCGCGGGTGCGTTCCATATAGGCCAGCACGCCCGGGTAACGGGCGAAGTAGCGGTCGATGTAGTCCTGGGACTGTTTGCGGTCGACACCAATCTGCTTGGCCAGGCCGAATGCACTCATGCCGTAGATCAGGCCGAAGTTGATCGCCTTGGCGCTGCGGCGCTGGTCGGTGGTGACTTGCTCCAGCGCCACGCCGAAGACTTCGGCGGCGGTGGCGCGGTGCACGTCCAGGTCGTTGCGGAAGGCGTGCAACAGCCCCTCATCCTTGGCCAGGTGGGCCATGATGCGCAGCTCGATCTGCGAATAGTCCGCCGCCAGCAGCTTGTAGCCGGGGCTTGCGACAAAGGCCTGGCGGATGCGTCGGCCTTCGGCGGTGCGCACGGGAATGTTCTGCAGGTTCGGGTCGCTGGACGACAGACGCCCGGTGGCGGCGACCGCCTGCTGGTAAGAGGTATGCACACGCCCGGTACGCGGGTTGATCTGCCCCGGCAGCTTGTCGGTGTAGGTGCTCTTGAGCTTGCTCAGGCTGCGGTACTGCATCAGCACCTTGGGCAGCGGGTAGCCTTGCTCGGCCAGGTCGTCCAGCACGGCTTCGGCGGTGGAGGGCTGGCCCTTGGCGGTCTTGCTCAGCACCGGCATGCCCAGCTTGTCGTAGAGGATCACCCCCAGTTGCTTGGGTGAGCCAAGGTTGAATTCCTCGCCGGCCAGCTCGAACGCCTCGCGCTCCAGCTCGACCATCTTCGCCCCCAGCTCACCGCTCTGCACCCCCAGCAGCGCGGCATCGACCAACGCGCCCTGGCGCTCGATCTTCGCCAGCACCGGCACCAGCGGCATTTCGATGTACATCAGCACTGGCAGCACGCTCGGCGTTTCGGCCAGCCGCGCCTGCAAGGCATGGTGCAGGCGCAGGGTGATGTCGGCGTCCTCGGCGGCGTAGGGACCGGCCTTCTCCAGCGGGATCTGGTTGAAGGTCAGCTGCTTGGCGCCCTTGCCGGCGATGTCTTCGAAGCTGATGGTGGTGTGCTCGAGGTACCTCTGCGCCAGGCTGTCCATGTCGTGACGGCTGGCGGTGGAGTTGAGCACGTAGGACTCGAGCATGGTGTCGTAGGCCACGCCGCGCATCTGGATGGCCGGGCTGCCGTTGGCCAGGATGTTGATGTCGTACTTGGCGTTCTGGCCGATCTTGCCTTTGGCCGGGTCTTCCAGCAGCGGCTTGAGCGCCTGCAGCACTGCCTCGCGGTCCAACTGGGCAGGCGCGCCTTCATAGTCGTGGGCCAGGGGCACGTAGGCAGCCACATTGGGTTCGATGGCGAACGACAGGCCGACCAGTTGCGCCTTCTGCGCATCGAGGCCGGTGGTTTCGGTGTCGAAGGCGAACAGCGGTGCCTGACGCAGCTTCTCCAGCCAGGCGTCGAAACGCGCCTGGTCAAGGATGGTTTCGTACTGCGGCTCGACCTTGGCCGCGGGTGCCTCGAGCACATTGGCAGTGCCAGTGGCGGCGCCCTTGGGAGCTGCCTGGGCAGCATCACGCTGCACCTCGGCGACCCAGCTCTTGAACTCCATCTCGGTGTACAACGCCAGCAAGGCTTCACGGTCCGGCTCGCCGCAAACCAGGGCGTCAACCTCGACATCCAGCTCCACATCGCACTTGATGGTGGCCAGCTCGTAGGAAAGGAAGGCCGCGTCGCGATGCTCCTCAAGCTTGGCGGCCAGGGTCTTGGCCCCGCGAATGGCCAGGCCCGCGACTTTGTCCAGGTTCTGGTACACATCGCTCAGCCCGCCACCGATACCGGTCAACAGGCCCACCGCAGTCTTCTCGCCAACACCCGGCACGCCGGGGATGTTGTCGACCTTGTCGCCCATCAGGGCGAGGAAGTCGATGATGTGTTCGGGACCGACGCCAAACTTCTCGTGCACGCCAGCCACGTCCAGCACGCTACCGGTCATGGTGTTGACCAGCGTAACGTGGCCGTCCACCAGCTGGGCCATATCCTTGTCGCCGGTCGAGATGATCACCGGCCGACCGGCGGCCGCGCTGCTGCGGGCCAGGGTACCGATCACGTCATCAGCCTCCACACCCTCGACACACAGCAGCGGGTAGCCCAGGGCACGCACGCTGGCATGCAGCGGCTCGACCTGCACCCGCAGGTCGTCGGGCATGCTTGGGCGGTTGGCCTTGTACTCGGCGAACATGGCATCGCGGAAGGTCCCGCCCTTGGCATCGAACACCACCGCGAACAGGCTGTCGGGGTATTGCTTGCGCAGGCTCTTGAGCATGTTCAGCACGCCCTTGACCGCGCCGGTGGGCAGGCCTTTGGAAGTGGTCAACGGCGGCAGCGCGTGGAAGGCACGGTAGAGGTAGGAGGAACCGTCCACCAGGACGAGGGGCGCTTGGCTCATGAGGAGAATCAACCTTTTCGACGGGTCCGGCGCTAGAATAGCCAGAATCATTGACGACAAAGGGACTAGGTTATCATGCGTACATTGAATCGCCTGTTAGTGCTCGGCCTGTTGGCAACCATGCCAGTCGTCACCCTGGCGGCGGACGACGCCCCATCGGCAGATCCCGATGTGACCATTCGCACGGAAGGCGACAAAACCATCCAGGAATACCGGCAAAACGGCTTCCTGTATGCGATCAAGATCACGCCGAAAAACGGCAAGCCTTATTTCCTGGTACGCGCGGATGGCACCGATGCCAACTTCATTCGTTCCGACCAGCCGGACATGCTGATCCCGGCCTGGAAGATCTTCGAGTGGTAAGCCAGTAACGCGTATCGTTCTTATCAACCAGGCACTTCCCGGGGGAAGTGCCCGCATGGGCAATTTTTCAACATGTCAGTCTTCACCCCTGTGTCCCGGCCTGAGCTGGAAACCTTTCTGGCGCCCTACGAGCTGGGCCGTCTGCTCGACTTCCAGGGCATTGCCGCCGGCACCGAGAACAGCAATTTCTTCGTCAGCCTGGAACAAGGGGAATACGTGCTGACACTGGTCGAGCGTGGGCCGGTGGAAGACATGCCGTTTTTCATCGAGCTGCTCGATGTGCTGCACACAGCCGACATGCCCGTGCCCTATGCCCTGCGTGATCGCGACGGCAATGGCCTGCGCGAGCTGTGCGGCAAGCCGGCACTGCTGCAGCCGCGGCTGTCGGGCAAGCACGTGAAAGCGCCGAACAACCAGCACTGCGCCCAGGTGGGTGAATTGCTCGCACATATCCACCTGGCAACCCGCGAGCACATCATCGAGCGCCGTACCGACCGTGGCCTGGACTGGATGCTGGCGTCCGGTGCCGAACTGCTGCCGGGCTTGACCTCCGAGCAGGCGCAACTGCTGCAACCGGCGCTGGACGAGATCACCGCGCACAAGGCGCAGATCCTCGCCTTGCCCAAGGCCAACCTGCACGCCGATCTGTTCCGCGACAACGTGATGTTCGAAGGCTCTCACCTGACCGGTGTGATCGACTTCTACAACGCCTGCTCCGGGCCAATGCTGTATGACATCGCCATCACTGTGAACGACTGGTGCCTGGACGAGCACAGCGGCCTCGACCTGCCCCGCGCCCAGGCGCTGCTGGGCGCCTACGCGGCGCTGCGGCCATTCACCGCGGCCGAAGCCGAACTGTGGCCGCAGATGTTGCGGCTGGCATGCGTGCGCTTCTGGCTATCGCGATTGATTGCCGCGCAGGCGTTTGCCGGGATGGACGTGATGATCCATGACCCAAGCGAGTTCGAAGTACGCTTGGCGCAGCGCCAGCAGGTGGCGCTGAAGCTGCCGTTCGCCTTGTAACCGCGTCGGCATCTTCGCGGGTAAACCCGCTCCCACAGGGACCGAGCACTCAGGGGATAGTAGCTCCCACAGGAGCATGCCATCCCTGTGGGAGCGGGTTTACCCGCGAAAGGGCCGGTCCAGGCGCTAGAGCTGTTCCAGGCAGCCCGCCAGATCGCCACCCAGCTTCTCCAGCAAGCGCTCATAGCCCTTGGCGTCCACCGGATCAGTGCCGCCCAGGGCATCCAGCTCGGCCAGCCGCACCGGCAGCCCCGCCGTCAGCGTCTCGGCCAGGCGCGGGCGCAGCGGCGGCTCGCTGAACACACACGTCTTGCCCACTTCCTGCAGGCGCTTGCGCATCGCGGCGACGTGCTGCGCGCCCGGCTGCACTTCGGCAGCGACACTGAACACGCCGGTGTGCTTGAGGCCATAGTTGGCCTCGAAGTAGTCGAACGCTTCATGGAATACGAAATACGGCTTGCCGGCGATCCCCGCAACACGCTGCTTGATGCGCAGGTCCAGGGCATCCAGGCGCTCGACGAAGGCTTTCAGGTTGCCCTGGTAACGGGCCGCATTGGCCGGGTCGGCCGCCGCCAGGTCAGCAGCCATCTTCGTCGCAACCACCCGCGCGTTGACCGACGACAGCCACAGGTGAGCATCGAGGCTGCCCGGGCGGTGGTCATGGTCGTGATCGTCGTGGTCGTCTTCGTCGTGAGAGTGGCTGTCCTCACCGAAATGACGCAGTTGCATGCCTGCCAGCGACTGCACGGCCACGGTTGGCTTGCCGCGACTGCCCAGCACGCGGGGCAGGAAGCTCTCCATGTCCGGGCCGATCCAGTACAGAAGGTCGGCATCGCCAACCTTGCGCACGTCAGACGGGCGCAGCGCGTAGTGATGCGGGGAGGCACCCGGCGGCAGCAGCACATCCGGGCTGCCGACACCGTCCTGCACCGCAGCGGCAATCTGTTGCAGGGGCTTGATGCTGGTCAGCACGCGCACGTCGGCCTGGGCCGAACAGGCGATGAAAGCGACAAACAGGGCAAGGAATCGGGACACGGTGGCTACTCGGCTCGTCAGAAACAGGTAACATAATAACGTCTCCATCCTGAACCGTCGCTGCCCATGTCCATCACGCCGCTGGCCCACCGCCCCCACGATCACTCCCACTGCGTGCACAGCGCACTGGCCGAGGCCGACACGTTGTGCACCCGTCAGGGCCTGCGCCTGACCGCCTTGCGCCGCCGCGTGCTGGAGCTGGTGTGGCAGAGCCACAAGCCGCTGGGTGCCTACGACATCCTCGCCGTGCTCAGCGAGCAGGATGGCCGCCGTGCGGCGCCGCCGACCGTGTACCGCGCCCTCGACTTCCTGCTCGACAACGGCCTGGTGCACCGCATCGCCTCGCTCAACGCCTTCATCGGCTGCAGCCACCCCGAGCACGCGCACCAAGGCCAGTTCCTGATCTGCCGCGAGTGCCACGTGGCCATCGAGCTGGAGCAGGACAGCATCAGCGACGCAATCATCGCCAGCGCCAAGGGCGTGGGCTTCAGCGTCGAAACCCAGACCGTGGAAATCGTCGGCCTGTGCGCCAACTGCCGGGGCGCGGCATGAGCGATGCCCTGATCCGCCTTGAGCAGGTCGGCGTCAGCTTCGGCGGTGAAGCGGTGCTCGACAGCATCGACCTGGCGGTGGCACCGAAGCAGATCGTCACCCTGATCGGCCCCAACGGTGCCGGCAAGACCACCTTGGTGCGCGCCGTGCTGGGGCTGCTCAAGCCGCACCGCGGCAAAGTCTGGCGCAAGCCCAAACTGCGCATCGGCTACATGCCGCAGAAAATCCAGGTAGACCCGACGCTGCCCCTGTCGGTGCTGCGTTTCCTGCGCCTGGTGCCCGGGGTAGACCGCGCGGCAGCCTTGTCGGGGTTGCAGGAAGTCGGTGCCGAGCAGGTGATCGACAGCCCGATCCAGACCATCTCCGGTGGCGAGATGCAGCGTGTGCTGCTGGCCCGCGCACTGCTGCGCGAGCCCGAGCTGCTGGTGCTGGACGAGCCGGTGCAGGGTGTCGACGTGGTCGGCCAGACCGAGCTGTACAACCTCATCACCCGTCTGCGCGATCGCCATGGCTGCGGCGTGCTGATGGTCAGCCACGATCTGCACCTGGTAATGAGCACCACCGACCAGGTGGTCTGCCTCAACCGCCACGTCTGCTGCTCGGGCCACCCGGAGCAGGTCAGTGGCGACCCGGCCTTCGTCGAGCTGTTCGGCCAGAACGCCAAGAGCCTGGCCGTCTACCACCACCATCACGATCACAGCCACGACCTGCACGGCGCAGTGATCGCCCCTGGCACCCATGTTCACGGAGAGCACTGCAAGCATGGCTGATTTTCTTCTGTATGCCTTGCTTGCCGGCCTGGCGCTGGCGCTGGTGGCCGGCCCCCTCGGCTCGTTCGTGGTGTGGCGGCGCATGGCCTATTTCGGCGACACCCTGTCCCATGCCGCGCTGCTCGGCGTGGCGCTGGGCCTGGCCCTGGATGTCAGCCCGGCGCTGGCGGTGACGGTCGGCTGCCTGTTGCTGGCAATCCTGCTGGTGACCCTGCAACAGCGCCAGCCGCTGGCGTCCGACACCCTGCTCGGCATCCTCGCCCCCAGCACCCTGTCGCTGGGGCTGGTGGCACTGAGCTTCATGCACGACGTGCGGATCGACCTGATGGCCTACCTGTTCGGTGACCTGCTGGCGATCAGCACCACCGACCTGGCCTGGATCCTCGGTGGCAGTGCGCTGGTGCTGGTGCTGCTGGCGGTGTTCTGGCGCCCCTTGCTGGCCGTCACCGTGCACGAGGAGCTGGCGATGGTCGAGGGGCTGCCCGTGGCGGGCCTGCGCCTGGCGTTGATGCTGCTGATCGCCGTAGTGATCGCGGTAGCAATGAAGATTGTCGGCGTGCTGCTGATCACCTCGTTGCTGATCATCCCGGCGGCCGCGGCACAGCGTCACGCCCGCTCACCGGAGCAGATGGCCCTGGGCGCCAGCCTGCTGGGGGTCACGGCCGTGTGCGGGGGGCTGGCCATGTCCTGGTTCAAGGACACCCCCGCCGGGCCGTCGATCGTGGTCTGCGCGGCGGTGCTATTCTTGCTGAGCCTGGCGTTGCCAAAGCGCTGAAAAATCAGGCTGTGAACCAACGCAGCCTGCAACCTTTACGCAGGTTCAAGGTCAATCAGACCTATTTTCGAGCGTGCGCACCTGGGTGTAGACTTGCTCGCTTTTTGCGCAAATAGAGAGTCGCAGGAATGAAGCCGTTCGCCTCACGTTATCTGCTTGTTGCCGCGTTTTCCCTGTTCCTGACGGCCTGCGCCAGCACGCCCGCCGAGCAGCCGGCCGCGCCTGCCCAACCGGATGCCTGGCAGCAGCTGGAGCAGAACATTGCCAGCAATGAGCTGGCCACCGCCGAAGATCAACTGGCCGCCCTGCAGGCCCAGGCACCCGACGATGCGCGCCTGGAGCCCCACCAGCGTCAGCTGGCCGAAGCGTATCTGCGCCGAAGCCAGATCGTCCTGCAGAAAGGCGATGTGAATGCCGCCGCCACCGCGCTGGCCCGCGCCCGTGCACTGATGCCGCAAGCGCCGGCCGTGACCGGTGGCGACACCATGGCCCATGCACGCAAGGCCGAGCTGGAAAAAGCCGAGGCTGCCCTCAAGGCCGCTGCGGCACAACCCAAGGCCCGGCTGCTCGACCCGACCGCTCCGAGCACCGTGGTCGCCCTGAAGACCACCGACAGCCGCGCCCTGCGCCGCCAGCTCGATGACATCGCCGCCGACGTGGTGAACTACCAGTGCGACGTGGTGTTCCAGGTGCCCCGCACCCAGGATGCGCCCTGGCTCAAGACCCTGCTGCACAAGCGCGTGCACAAGCTCGACAGTGATTTCGTGCTGAACCAGAAGCACGAGATCCAGCGCTCGCTGCCGGCGCAGGTGGTATTGATCCCCCATCAGCAGTGAATCAATCGCGGGGCAAGCCCGCTCCCACGCGTTATCCAGCGTGGGAGCGGGCT
>NZ_JBDJLM010000019.1:0-73209 GCF_039673365.1 Pseudomonas sp. TWI923
GGTTTACCTGCGCAGTTTTGGGTGTCCGGGCGGGCCTCATCGCCGGCAAGCCGGCTCCCACAAAGGCATCGCACCGCCCTGTGGGAGCCGGCTTGCCGGCGATGAGGCCGGTACAGGCAACCCATCCCTAGAGCGCAATCAACTCCGGCCGCAACCCTTCCACCCTTTGCACCACCGGCCGCAGATACCCGCCATCCCCGGTAATCTGGTGCAGCACCTTCTCGCGCAAGCCATGCAGCGCCACCCCGGTGCGTTGGCGCGGATGCGGCAGCCCGATCTCCACCACCGCCTTGATCCGCCCCGGGCGCGGTTCCAGCACCACCACTCGGTCGGCCAGGTAAGTTGCCTCTTCGGCATCGTGGGTCACCAGCAGAATGGTCACCCCCGAGCGCTCGCGAATCGCCAGCAGTTCGTCCTGCAACTGCTGGCGGGTCAGTGCATCCAGGGCGCCGAATGGCTCGTCGAGCAGCAGGATGCGCGGGCTGGCCACCAGCCCCCGGGCGATCGCCACGCGCTGGGCCATGCCGCCGGAGAGCTGGTGCGGGTAGGCCGATTCGAAACCGACCAGCCCCACCAGTTGCACGAACTCATGCACCCGGCGGGCGCGCTCGCCCTGGGTGAGCTTGTCGTTGACCAGCCCAAGGGCGATGTTCTGCTCCACCGTCAGCCAGGGGAACAGCCGGTGCTCCTGGAACACGATGCCGCGCTCGCCACCGATGCCGCTGACTACCTGGCCATCGACGCGGATCTGGCCGCTGTAGTCGTTGTCCAGGCCCACCAGCAGGCGCAGCAGGGTGGACTTGCCGCAGCCCGACGAGCCGACGATGGCGATGAACTCGCCCTGCTCGATCGACAGGTCGAAGTCGCGAATGGCTTCGAACGGTTGGCCGTCCACGCTGAAGGTCTTGCCGACTTTTTCGAAGCTGACCAGCGGTGGCGTGGCGTCAGGTTGATTGGCCGCGTGCAGGGCCGGGGTGATGAAGGCGTTCATGCGGATCTCCAGCGCGTGGCGCGCGATTCGAGGCGTTGGCCAAGGTGGCTGAGCAGGGCGCCGACCAGGCCGATCAGGACCATGGCGGCCATTACCTGGTCCATGCGGAACAATTGCTGGGCGCCGATCATCAGGCTGGCGATGCCGCCGTCCGAGGGCATGAAGTATTCGGCGCCGATGGTGCCCAGCCAGGCGTAGATCAGCGACAGGCGCAGGCCGGCGAAGATCGCCGGCGCAGCGCCCGGCAGCACCAGCAGGCGCAGGCGTTGCGCCAGGCCCAGGCGCAGCGCCTGGGCCGCCTCGCCCAGCTGCGGCGACAGGCTGGCGATGCCGCGCTGGGTGGCGATCAGCAGCGGGAAGAACGCCGCCAGGGCGACGAACACCAGCTTGGCGCCTTCCCCCAGGCCGAACCAGGCGGTGAGCAAGGGCACCCAGGCAAACAGCGCCACCTGGCGCAGCGCCGACAGGCTCGGGCCGAGCAGGCGCTCGCTGCGTTGCGACAAGCCCAGCAGCAGCCCCAGGGCAAAGCCCGCGCCGCCACCGAGCAGCAACCCGGCCAGGGTGCGTTGCAGGCTCAGGCGCAAGGCTTCGCTCAGCGAACCGTCCAGCAGCCCGGCAGACAGGCTGCGCAGTACATCCAGTGGCGAGGCGAGGATGTTGGCGTCTACCCAGCCAAAACTGTTGGCGCACTGCCACAGGGCCAGCAGCGCTGCCGGCAGCAACAGGCTCTGCCAGCCCTTGGCCACGGCGCCACGCGGCTGCTCGCCGGTGGCCGGTTGCGGCCAGTACAGCAGGCTGCGCTCCAGGCGCGAGAAGCCACGATCCATCACCGCGCCGACCAGGCCGATCAGCAGGATGCAGAGGAACACCAGGTCGAGCATGAACAGCTGGCGGCCCCAGACCATCAGGTAGCCGATACCTTCGCTGGAGGCCAGCAGCTCGACCGCCAGCAGCGACGTCCAGCCGGTGGCCAGGGCCAGGCGTACCCCGGCGAGAAAGGCGGGCAGGGCAGCTGGCAGCAGCAGGCGCAGGAACAACAGGTGCGCGGGCAGGCGCAAGGTGGCGGCGGCTTCGCGCAGCTTGGGTTGGGCGTCGCGCACGCCGACCAGGGTGTGCAGGGTGACCGGTACCACCACCGCCTTGACCAGCACTACCAGCTTGAGCACTTCGCCAATGCCGAAGAACAGCATGAACAGCGGGATCCAGGCCAGCGTGGGGATTTGCGCCAGGGCCACGAAGGTCGGCAGCACCAGGGTCTGCGCCCGCCGCGAAGCCCCCAGCCAGGTGCCCAGCAGCAGGCCACTGGCGATGCCCGCCAGCAAGCCCCACAGCAGGCGTTGCAAGCTTATCCACAGGTGGCTCCACAGCTCCCCGGAGCCAAACTCCAGAGCGCTCTGCCAGACCAGCGACGGCGCCGGCAGGATCTGCTCGCTCATCCAGTGCTCGCGGCTGGCCACCAGCCATAACGCCGCCAGCAGCAACGGCACGAGCCAAGGCAGCGCGGCGTGGCCGTAGGCGCGGCCTTGCGCCGCGAACGGGCCACGCAGCGGCCCCGGAAACCATCTGGGCTTGCTCAAAACTCCGCTCATCAGGCCATCTCCCAAACCGTTCCTTGTTTATTCATTTATGGAATTAAAAATCCACACAAATAACATTCAAGAGATAAGAGCATGCGTCCCCTGCATCGGGAAGCCCCAACCCGTTGCGTTTTCCTCATATTTTCCATGCGCTGCCTGCAAGCCCCCCCAAGACCCGCATGGCCGCTGATTTATGCCTTCTGGTTACTGAAGAATGACGTATTGATCTTTGTAGGTTCTAACCCGACCTGCCTAGCTTCTGGCCAAAGCGCCGGCCATCGCCGGTGGCAGCTTGCCAAGGAGCCTTGCCATGAAAACCCCCTTTCGCCACCTGCTCACCCCGCTGCTCGCCGGCTTGCTGAGTGCCTTGCCGCTGGCGGCGCTGGCCGCGCAGCCCGACGTGATCCGGATTGCCGTGCCCGACCTCAGCGCCGGCAGCAAGCCCAGCGCCGGTGGCGTGGTCGATGTATTGCGTGACCAGCAGTTGCTGGAAAAAGAGTTTGCCAAGGACGGCATCCGTATCGACTGGCGCTTCTTCAAGGGCGCCGGCCCCGTGGTCAACGAGGCGTTGGCCAACGGCCAGGCCGACTTCGCCTACCTGGGTGACCTGGCCGCCATCATCGGCAAGGCCAATGGCCTGGACACCCGCGTGCTGTCGGCCGGGGTGCGCGGGGTCAAGAGCTACCTCGGCGTGGTGCCGGGCTCGGGCATCCACAGCCTGGCGGACCTCAAGGGCAAGCGCGTGGCGGTGTTCCGCGGTACCGCCAACCAGCTGTCGTTCGCCAGCGCCCTGGCCAGCCAGGGGCTGTCCGAGCGTGAGCTGAAAGTCATCAACCTGGACTTCAACGCCGCCAACGCCGCGCTGGCGGCCAAGCAGATCGACGCCACCTGGGGCCTGTCCAACCTGTTGTCGCTGCGCGAACGCGGCCTGGTCGAGCTGCCGGTCAACTCCCGCGACCTCAAGGGCGCCGGCAGCACCCAGGCGGTGCTGCTGGGTACCGGCGACTTCATCCGCCAGCACCCCGAACTGGTGCAGCGCCTGGTCAATGCCCAGCTGCAGGCGGTGAAGTGGCTGCGCGACGAGCACAACCGCGACGCCTACATCGACCTGGTGGCCACCACCGCCAACTGGCCGAAGAGCATCCTGCGCGATGACCTGGCCGAGGAAAACCTTGCCGCCTATTTCGACCCGCGCCTGGACGCCGGCTTCGTCGGCCTGCTGCAACAGGGCGTCGACCTGGCCGCCAAGGAGCGCCTGATTCGCCGGGATTTCCAGGTAAGCGAGTGGGTAGAACCGCGCTTCCTCGATGCCGCCCTGCGACAGGACCAGGCCGTGCAGGCCGCCCGCTGATTCAAAACCCCGACAAAAACCCTGAGGACCACGACCATGAGCAACGCCGCACTGGCTACCGCGCCACACACCCTTGAGCTGGATATCCACCCCGTCGCCGGGCGCATCGGCGCCGAGATCCGTGGCGTCAAACTGTCCGCCGACCTCGACCCGGCCATCATCGACGCGATCCAGGCGGCGCTGGTGCAGCACAAGGTGATCTTCTTCCGCGGCCAGGACCACCTCGACGACATCGGCCAGGAGGCCTTCGCCCAACTGCTGGGCGAGCCGATTGCCCACCCCACGGTGCCGGTGGTGGACGGCACCAGTTACTTGCTGCAGCTGGATGGCGCCGAGGGCCAGCGGGCCAATTCCTGGCACACCGACGTGACCTTCGTCGACGCCTACCCCAAGGCCTCGATCCTGCGCAGCGTGGTGGCCCCGGCTTCGGGTGGCGACACGGTATGGGCCAACACTGCCGCCGCCTACCAGGAGCTGCCGGAACCCCTGCGCGTGCTGGCCGACCAGCTCTGGGCGGTGCACAGCAACGAGTACGACTACGCCAGCGTGAAGCCGGACGTGGACCCGGCCAAGCTCGAGCGCTACCGCAAGGTGTTCACCTCGACGGTGTACGAAACCGAGCACCCGGTAGTGCGGGTGCACCCGATCAGCGGCGAGCGGGCGCTGCAGCTGGGGCATTTCGTCAAACGCATCAAGGGCTATTCACTGGCCGACTCACAGCACCTGTTCGCGGTGTTGCAGGGGCATGTGACGCGCCTGGAGAACACCGTGCGCTGGCGCTGGCAGGCGGGGGATGTGGCGATCTGGGACAACCGCGCGACCCAGCACTACGCGGTGGACGACTATGGCACCCAGCCACGCGTGGTGCGCCGGGTCACCCTGGCGGGCGAGGTGCCGGTGGGGGTGGATGGGCAGTTGAGCCGGACCACACGCAAAGGTTAAGACCACGTAATGCCAGTCAGCTAAGGCAGTTGGGGTCGCTGTGCGACCCTTCGCGGGTAAACCCGCTCCCACAGGTTTCGCGCCAGCTTGAGGCTTTGCGAGATCCTGTGGGAGCGGGTTTACCCGCGAAGGGCTGCAAAGCAGCCCCAACAAGTGCGATGAAGCACTAACTGACTGGCATTAGCCGCTTGCGGTGCGGGGTTTACTTGTCACCTTCGTGGGTCAGCTCCAGCACCCGGTCCACCAGCTTGTAGATGCCACCGGCAGCTTCGCTGATCGACTTGGCCAGCATGTAGGCCGGGGTGGTCACCAGCTTGCGCTGGGTGTCTTCGACGATGTCATGCACATCGCACTCCTGGTGGGTGCCGCCCATCTTCACCACAGCCGCGCTGGTGCCGGCGTCGTTACCGATGGTGCAGACCACGCCTGGGCCGTAGATCTTGGCTGCCAGGGCTGGCGAGATGCACATCAGGCCGACCGGTTTGCAGGCATCGGCGAAGGCTTCAGCCAGGGCCAGCACGTCGGGGTTAACGCTGCAATTGGCGCCTTCAACGGCGAAGTTGGAGAGGTTCTTCGCGGCGCCGAAACCGCCGGGTACGATCAGCGCGTCGAAGTCTTCGACCTTGGCCTCGCGAATGTCCTTCACCTCGCCCCGGGCGATGCGTGCCGACTCGACCAGCACGTTGCGCGACTCGGGCATCTGTTCGCCGGTCAGGTGATCGATCACATGCATCTGCGCAATGTTCGGTGCGAAGCACTGCACCTGGGCGCCGCGCTGGTCGAGGCGCAGCAAGGTGATCACGCTCTCGTGGATTTCGGCGCCGTCATAGACGCCACAGCCGGAAAGGATCACCGCTACTTTCTTGGTCATGCTCATTACTCCAGTGTCGAGGCGCTAAATGTCCTCTAGTTTGGCAGATGTGGCCATAGGGGTTCGGCCAGGCGCGGCCTAGGCTTTGTACGAAAAGTGCCTGCGCGACGATCATGCTGCGTTGAAAACAGGCTCGGAATGCTCATTTGCAACCAGCAAACTCCGCTTCCTCGCCTGTTTTCGCCTTGCCTGATCGCCGCTCGGCGACTTTTCGTACAAACCCGAATCTCTTGCGACACCCTTGGAGACTGCCGCCGATGGACCTGATTCTGCTGGCTGTGCCGATGTTCTTTGTGCTGATCGCCGTGGAGCTGGTCGCCGACCGCGTGCGTGGCCAGCGCAACTATCGACTGGCCGATTCGATCAACAGCCTGAGCACCGGCGTGCTGTCGACCAGTACCGGCCTGCTGACCAAGGGCGTCGGGCTGCTCACCTATGCCCTGGCCTGGGAACACCTGGCGCTGCTGCGCCTGCCGGCCGAGGCCTGGTGGGTATGGGTGGGCGCCTTCGTGCTCTACGACTTCTGCTATTACTGGCTGCACCGCATGGGCCACGAGCGCAACGTGCTGTGGGCCGCGCATTCGGTGCATCACCAGAGCGAGGAATACAACCTCACCACGGCGCTGCGCCAGACCAGCAGCGGCTTCATTTTCTCGTGGATCTTCTACCTGCCGCTGGCGCTGCTCGGCGTGCCGCCGGTGGTGTTCATCACCGTGGCGTCGCTGAACCTGCTGTATCAGTTCTGGGTGCATACCCGCCATGTGCCCAAGCTGGGCTGGCTCGAATGGGTGCTGATCACGCCGTCCAACCATCGTGTCCACCATGCGCAGAATCCTCGCTACTTGGATTGCAACTACGGCGGTGTGTTCATCTTCTGGGACCGGCTGTTCGGCACCTTCCAGGAGGAGGACGACGATGAACCGGTGATCTTCGGCGTGACCACGCCGTTGGCCAGCTGGAACCCGCTGTGGGCCAACCTGCAGTTCTATGCGCAGCTGTGGGCGGATGCCCAGCGCACCGGTCGTCTGTGGGACAAGCTGCGCATCTGGTTCATGCCCACCGGTTGGCGCCCGGCGGATGTGGCGGCTGCCGATCCGCACCCCAAGCAGGACCTGGCGCGTTTTCGCAAGTTCGCCATCGCGCTGCACGGCATGCAGCAGCTGTACGTGGTTGTGCAGTTCGCGGTCTACGTGGCGCTGGGCAGCTACTTGATGGACGTGGCCGAGCGGGTGCCGTTCGCCGCGCTGCTGCTGGGCTGGGCGGTGATGGCGTTCGGCTTGTTCGCGTTGGGCGCGGCGCTGGAAGACCGGCCCTGGGCAGGGCGCATGGAGTTGCTGCGGCTGCTTTTGAATGCGCCGGCACTGTATCTGGCCGGCGCTTCGGGGTTAGTGCTGGTCACGCCCCTGGCTTGGGGGCTGCTCCTGGCTTACAGCTTGCTCAGCTTGTGCTTCCTGGCCTTCTGCCGCCGCGCGGCGCTCGGCGCGCTGGGTACGGAAGCGCCGGCGCAGCCAGAGCAGCAAGCCCAGGCCCAGCAGGGCGCCGAGCACCCATAGCTCGTACTTCTTGATACTGCCCAGCATGCCTTCGAGGATGGCGCCGAAGTGATAGGCGGCAAGCCCCAGCGCGAGGGCCCAGACCGCGGCGCCAATACCATTGAGCAGCAGGTAGCGGCGTGGCGGGTAGCCGGACAGGCCGATGGCCACTGGCATCACCGTGCGCAGGCCGTAGACGAAGCGGAAACTCAGGACCCAGAGGTCGGGGTGGCGGCGGATATGCTCCAGCGCCCGGTCACCCATGGCCTGCCAGCGCGGCTTGCGGGCGAGGATCTTGCGCCCGTGGCGGCGGCCCATGAAGTACCACAGCTGATCGCCGGCATAGCTGCCGCAGAACGCCACCAGCACCACCAGCTTGATGTCCATGTATTCGCGGAACGCCAGAAAACCTGCGAGCACGAGAATGGTCTCGCCTTCGAAGAACGTGCCGAGAAACAGGGCGAAATAGCCGAAATCGTTCAGGAATTGTTGAAGCATTTTCTGACGTGCTGGCGAAATGAACGCGCAGCCTACCCCTTCGTGCTCGTTCGGGAAAGTGTCCAAATGTGTCTCGACGTGAACATTTCCTACAAGGACAATGACTGCGGCCACAAGTCGCAGGGTTGCCCTTGGGTGTAACACAGGCGTCATAATGGCCGCTTATAACTGTCGCGCTCGCCCGCCTGCGCGGGCTCAGGAGTCTGCCGTGAGCTTTACCCCCGCCAACCGTCTGTTTCCTGCCACCCGCCTGCGTCGCAACCGCCGGGACGACTTTTCCCGTCGCCTGGTTCGCGAGAACACCCTGACCGTCGATGACCTGATCCTGCCGATATTCGTCCTGGACGGCGAAAACCGCCGTGAGGAAGTACCCTCGATGCCGGGCGTCGAACGCCTGTCGATCGACCTGCTGCTCGAAGCTGCACAGGGCTGGGTGGAACTGGGCATTCCGGCGCTGGCGCTGTTCCCGGTAACGCCGACCGAGAAGAAATCCCTCGATGGCGCCGAAGCCTGGAACCCGGACGGTATCGCCCAGCGTGCCACTCGTGCCCTGCGCGCGCGCTTCCCGGAGCTGGGGGTGATCACCGACGTGGCGCTGGACCCGTTCACCACCCACGGCCAGGACGGCATCCTCGATGAAGAGGGTTACGTTCAGAACGACATCACCGTCGATGCCCTGGTGCGCCAGGCCCTGTCCCACGCCGACGCCGGCGCCCAGGTCGTCGCCCCGTCCGACATGATGGACGGCCGCCTCGGTGCAATCCGCGAGGCCCTGGAACTGGCCGGCCACGTCAACGTGCGCATCATGGCCTACTCGGCCAAGTACGCCAGTGCCTACTACGGCCCGTTCCGCGACGCGGTCGGCTCGGCGCTGAACCTGGGCAAGGCCAACAAGGCGTCCTACCAGATGGACCCGGCCAACAGCAACGAAGCCCTGCACGAAGTGGCCCTGGACCTGGCCGAAGGCGCCGACATGGTCATGGTCAAGCCGGGCATGCCGTACCTGGACATCGTCCAGCGGGTGAAAGCCGAGTTCAAGGTGCCGACCTTCGCCTACCAGGTCAGTGGCGAGTACGCCATGCACATGGCCGCGATCCAGAACGGCTGGCTCAGCGAAGCCGTGATCCTCGAATCCCTTACCGCCTTCAAACGGGCAGGTGCCGATGGCATCCTGACGTATTTCGCCGTGCGCGCCGCTCAAATGTTGAGAGGGCAATAACGCCCTCACAGGAACCTCAGATGAATAACGAAGTGCTCACACCTGTCGCGATCAAGGATGCCCAGGCCGTGCCCGAAGAGATGGTGCAGACCCCGCCCGACCTGCCGCCGGCAGCAGAGGCCGAGCCTGCGCCTGTGGTCGAAACCGTGGCCCCAGCACCGGCGCCGGCCCCGGCAATCGCCGTGCCGAGCCTGGACGACAGCAGCCTGTACATTCATCGCGAGCTTTCCCAGCTGCAGTTCAACATCCGCGTGCTGGAGCAGGCGCTGGATGAGTCGTACCCGCTGCTCGAGCGGTTGAAGTTCCTGCTGATCTTCTCCAGCAACCTGGACGAGTTCTTCGAGATCCGCGTGGCGGGGCTGAAGAAGCAGATCAACTTCGCCCGTGAGCAGGCGGGGGCCGACGGCCTGCAGCCGCACCAGGCGCTGGCGCGAATCAGCGAGCTGGTGCACATCGAGGTGGAGCGCCAGTACGCGATCCTCAACGACGTGTTGCTGCCGGAGCTGGAGAAGCACCAGATCCGCTTCATCCGCCGCCGCTACTGGACGCCCAAGCTCAAGACCTGGGTGCGCCGCTACTTCCGCGACGAGATCGCCCCGATCATCACCCCGATCGGCCTCGACCCGACTCACCCGTTCCCGCTGCTGGTGAACAAGAGCCTGAACTTCATCGTCGAACTCGAAGGCGTCGATGCCTTCGGCCGCGACTCGGGCCTGGCGATCATCCCGGCGCCGCGCCTGCTGCCGCGGGTGATCCGTGTGCCGGAAGAAGTCGGCGGCACTGGCGACAACTATGTGTTCCTGTCGTCGATGATCCACGCCCACGCCGATGACCTGTTCCAAGGCATGAAGGTCAAGGGCTGCTACCAGTTCCGCCTGACCCGTAACGCCGACCTGGCGTTGGACTCCGAAGAGGTCGACGACCTGGCCCGTGCCCTGCGCGGCGAGCTGTTCTCGCGCCGTTATGGCGACGCGGTACGCCTCGAGGTGGCCGACACCTGCCCGAAACACCTGTCCGACTACCTGCTCAAGCAGTTCAGCCTGAGCGAGAGCGAGCTGTACCAGGTCAACGGCCCGGTCAACCTGACCCGCCTGTTCAGCATCACCGGCCTCGACAGCCATCCGGAGCTGCAGTACACGCCGTTCACCCCGGCGATCCCCAAGCTGCTGGTGAATGCCGACAACATCTTCAGCGTGATCGGCAAGCAGGACATCCTGCTGATGCACCCGTTCGAGTCCTTCACCCCGGTGATCGACCTGCTGCGCCAGGCCGCCAAGGACCCGCACGTGCTTGCCGTGCGCCAGACCCTGTACCGTTCGGGCGCCAACTCGGAGATTGTCGACGCCCTGGTGGACGCGGCGCGTAACGGCAAGGAGGTCACTGCGGTGATCGAATTGCGCGCACGCTTCGACGAAGAGTCCAACCTGCAGATGGCCAGCCGCCTGCAGGCCGCCGGCGCGGTGGTGATCTACGGGGTGGTGGGCTTCAAGACCCACGCCAAGATGATGCTGATCCTGCGCCGTGAGCAGGGTGAGATCGTGCGTTACGCGCACCTGGGCACCGGCAACTACCACGCCGGCAACGCTCGCCTGTACACCGACTACAGCCTGCTGACCTCCGACGACGCCCTCACCGAAGACGTCGGCAAACTGTTCAGCCAGCTGATCGGCATGGGCAAGACCCTGCGCATGAAGAAGCTGCTGCACGCGCCGTTCACCCTGAAGAAGGGCATGCTCGACATGATCGCCCGGGAGACCCAGTTCGCCCTGGACGGCAAGCCTGCGCACATCATCGCCAAGTTCAACTCGCTGACCGATGCCAAGATCATCAAGGCGCTGTACAAGGCCAGCCAGTCGGGCGTGCGCATCGATCTGGTGGTGCGTGGCATGTGCTGCCTGCGCCCGGGCATCCCGGGGGTGTCGCACAACATCCACGTGCGCTCGATCATCGGTCGCTTCCTCGAGCACACGCGGGTGTTCTATTTCCTCAATGGCGGCGAGGAGCAGATCTACCTGTCCAGTGCCGACTGGATGGAGCGCAACCTCGACAAGCGTGTGGAGACCTGCTTCCCGGTGGAAGGCAAGAAATTGCTGCTGCGGGTGAAGAAGGAACTGGAAGGCTACCTGACCGACAACACCCAGGCCTGGACGCTGCAGCCGGACGGGCGCTACGTGCGCAGCTCGCCGACCGGCAACCAGAACCCGCGCAGTGCCCAGGCGGCGTTGCTGGAGCGGCTGAGCAACCCGGTGCTGAACGTACGCTAGCTGTGATGGCGAGCCGCTTACCCTGTGGGAGCGGCTTCAGCCGCGAAGCAGGCCACGAGGTGGATGGCACCGGCTACGCCGGTGTGCGCGGCTAAAGCCGCTCCCACATGGATCGTGGCAAGCATCGTAACTGTGGGAGCTGGCTTGCCAGCGATGAGGCCAGTACTGGCAACATAAGACAGTTGCTCCCACAGGCCCCTGCCAAATCTGTCTCTCAGCGCACGCTAAGCACGAACCCAACCCGAGTCAGCCACTCCGCCTCGTTGGCGAAGTCGGCCTGGGTCAGTTGGTTCTGCTCCAGCCAGCCGTCGGGGAACACCACTTCCAGGCTGTCATCGGCCGCTTGCAGTTCCACCTTTGGCATCTGCTGGGTGCCGCGGATGTGGTGGAACAGGATGGCGAAGCGCAGCAGTACGCACAGGCGAATCAGCTTGACGCCTTCGTCGCCGAACTCGGCGAACTTGTCCTTGGGGATGTTGCGGCGGTGGCCGCGCACCAGCAGGGCCATCATCTGCTGGTCCTCGCGGGAGAAGCCCGACAGGTCGGAATGCTCGATCAGGTAGGCGCCGTGCTTGTGGTAGTGATAGTGGGCGATGTCCAGCCCCACTTCGTGCACTTTCGCTGCCCAACCCAGCAGATCGCGCCAATTGCCCTCTTCAAGGTCCCATGCCGCTGCCACCTGGTCGAAGGCGTGCAAGGCCTTGCGCTCGACGCGCGCGGCCTGGCCCTGATCGACGTGGTAGCGCTCCATCAGCGAGTTCAGGGTGCGTTCGCGCACGTCTTCATGGTGGTGGCGGCCCAGCAGGTCGAACAGCACGCCTTCACGCAGGGCGCCGTCGCAGTGGTCCATGCGTGCCAGTTCCAGAGCGTCGAAGATGGCCTCCAGGATGGCCAGGCCGGCCGGGAAGATCGCCCGGCGGTCGGGCTTGACCCCTTCGAAGTCGATCTTGTCGGTTTCGCCGAGCTTGAACAGTTTGCGCTTGACCCAGGCCAGGCCCTCGGCGTTGACCTCGCCGTTGCCCAGGCCGCCGGCCTTGATCGCCGCGCCGATGGCCCGGATGGTACCGGACGAGCCGATGGCCTCGTCCCAGGTCAGGCGGTGCAGGGCGTTTTCGATGCTCATCAGCTCCAGGCGTGCGGCGGTGTAGGCCTGGGCATAGCGCGCCGGGGTGACCTTGCCATCGCGGAAGTAGCGCTGGGTGAAGCTGACGCAGCCCATCTGCAGGCTTTCGCGCAGTAGTGGCTCGAAGCGCTGGCCGATGATGAACTCGGTGCTGCCGCCGCCGATGTCGGCGACCAGGCGCTTGCCGGGGGTATCGGCGAGGGTGTGGGAAACCCCCAGATAGATCAGGCGCGCTTCTTCACGGCCGGAGATGACCTCGACCGGGTGGCCGAGAATGGCTTCGGCGCGCAGGATGAATTCGTTGCGGTTACGCGCTTCGCGCAGGGCGTTGGTGCCGACGATGCGCACCGCGCCAGCGGGCATGCCGTTGATCAGTTGGGCGAAGCGCTTGAGGCACTCCAGGCCCCGTTGCATGGCTTCTTCGCTGAGCTTGCGCTCTTCGTCGATGCCGGCAGCGAGCTGAACCTTTTCCCCGAGCCGCTCAAGAATGCGGATTTCCGTGTGATGGGCCTTGGCCACGACCATATGGAAGCTGTTGGAGCCCAGGTCGATGGCGGCGATCAGAGACAGGTTCTTCGCGGTGGTATGCGGCATGGTCTGGGGGTTCTCGGTCGTTAACCTGGCAATCGTGCCACGATCGTGGCCATCCGCCAACGCGCAGCACTGCAAGGCTTTGATGCATGGCAATGTGATAGCGATGTTATGACGGTGATATGACAGTTTCGATTCGTGGGGTCTTGCACAACTATAGATACAGTCAATCGTCCGTGGCTTCCTGTCGCGCCAGGGTGCCGCTATGATGGGCAACGTTTTTTACTGCTTATGACCTTGGAGATTTCCATGAGCGACAAAATCAAACACGTCACCGACGCCAGCTTCGAAGCCGACGTACTCAAGGCCGAAGGCGCGGTATTGGTCGACTACTGGGCTGAATGGTGCGGCCCATGCAAGATGATCGCTCCGGTGCTGGATGCCATCGCTGAAGACTACGCAGGCAAGCTGACCGTCGCCAAGCTGAACATCGACGAAAACGCGGAAACCCCGGCCAAGCACGGCGTGCGCGGCATCCCGACCCTGATGCTGTTCAAGAACGGCAACGTCGAAGCCACCAAGGTCGGCGCCCTGTCCAAATCGCAGCTGACCGCGTTCATCGACGCCCACCTGTGATGTGAAAAAGCCCCGCAAATGCGGGGCTTTTTTTATCTGTCGCAGTTGATCTGCGTGGGAGCGGGCTTGCCCCGCGATGGCGCCAGCCCAGATAAAAACCTGTCGATGTGTGTGGTCAAAACCACTAGACGTCGAAAAATGCAAGTGTTACATTCGGCCTCGCACTGCTTCTTTCAGTGCCCTCTGCACGCCGTCGCCGAAGCATCCCAATTCGAATCAGTACGCGATCCTGTCGCCATCTAGCGGCGCGGCCTCATTAAGCCAAAGCTTAACTCTCTCCCTTCTTACATGATTACGTCACTCCCCTTATGAACCTGACTGAACTCAAGCAAAAGCCGATTACCGATCTTTTGGAAATGGCCGAACAGATGGGCATCGAAAACATGGCCCGTTCGCGCAAACAGGACGTGATTTTCGCCCTGTTGAAGAAGCACGCGAAAAGCGGCGAAGAGATCTCGGGTGACGGCGTGCTGGAGATTCTCCAGGATGGTTTCGGTTTCCTGCGTTCCGCCGATGCCTCTTACCTGGCCGGCCCCGACGATATCTACGTTTCGCCCAGCCAGATCCGACGCTTCAACCTGCGCACTGGCGACACCATCGTTGGCAAGATCCGCCCACCGAAGGAAGGGGAGCGTTACTTCGCGCTGTTGAAGGTCGACACGATCAACTTCGATCGCCCGGAAAACGCGAAGAACAAGATCCTGTTCGAAAACCTGACGCCGCTGTTCCCGAACAAGCGTCTGAAGATGGAAGCCGGCAACGGCTCCACCGAAGACCTCACCGGTCGCGTCATCGACCTGTGCGCTCCAATCGGCAAAGGCCAGCGTGGCCTGATCGTCGCGCCGCCTAAAGCCGGTAAGACGATCATGCTGCAGAACATCGCGGCCAACATCACCCGCAACAACCCCGAGTGCCACCTGATCGTCCTGTTGATCGACGAGCGCCCGGAAGAAGTGACCGAAATGCAGCGCACCGTGCGCGGCGAAGTGGTCGCCTCCACCTTCGATGAGCCACCGACCCGCCACGTGCAGGTTGCCGAAATGGTCATCGAGAAGGCCAAGCGCCTGGTCGAGCACAAGAAGGATGTGGTCATCCTGCTCGACTCCATCACCCGTCTGGCCCGTGCCTACAACACCGTGATTCCTAGCTCCGGCAAGGTACTGACCGGTGGTGTCGATGCCCACGCCCTGGAGAAGCCGAAGCGCTTCTTCGGTGCCGCGCGTAACATCGAAGAGGGCGGCTCGCTGACCATCATCGCCACCGCGCTGGTCGAGACCGGCTCGAAGATGGACGAAGTGATCTACGAAGAGTTCAAGGGCACCGGCAACATGGAGCTGCCACTGGACCGCCGCATCGCCGAGAAGCGTGTGTTCCCGGCCATCAACATCAACAAGTCCGGCACCCGCCGCGAAGAGTTGCTGACCGCCGACGACGAACTGCAGCGCATGTGGATCCTGCGCAAGCTGCTGCACCCGATGGACGAAATCGCCGCCATCGAGTTCCTGGTCGACAAGCTCAAGCAGACCAAGACCAACGACGAGTTCTTCCTGTCGATGAAGCGCAAGTAAGCTTCGCGTCTGGCTGCAACTGGGGCTGCTGTGCAGCCCTTCGCGGGTAAACCCGCTCCCACTGGTTCCGTGCGAGCTCTGTGGGAGCGGGTTTACCCGCGAAGGGTCGCAAAGCGGCCCCAAGTCATTTTTGGCCTTTACCCCTTCAACGGCGCTACACTCTGCCCCCCGACCGACATGCCCCCACACGAGGCCCTTGCATGCAGTATCGCGATTTGCGCGACTTCATCCGTGGCCTGGAACAGCGCGGTGAACTCAAGCGCATCCAGGTTCCCATCTCCCCTGTCCTGGAAATGACCGAAGTCTGCGACCGCACCCTGCGCGCCAAGGGCCCGGCATTGCTGTTCGAAAAACCCACCGGCTTCGACATCCCGGTACTGGGCAACCTGTTCGGCACCCCCGAGCGCGTGGCCATGGGCATGGGCGCCGAGTCGGTCAGTGAGCTGCGCGAAATCGGCAAGCTGCTGGCGTTCCTCAAGGAGCCCGAGCCGCCGAAGGGCCTGAAGGACGCTTGGTCGAAACTGCCGATCTTCAAGAAGGTCGTGTCGATGGCGCCGAAGGTGGTCAAGGACGCCGTGTGCCAGGAGGTGGTGGTCGAGGGCGATGACGTCGACCTCGGGCAACTGCCGATCCAGCACTGCTGGCCGGGCGACGTGGCGCCACTGATTACCTGGGGCCTGACCGTCACCCGCGGCCCGAACAAGGACCGGCAGAACCTTGGTATTTATCGCCAGCAGGTGATCGGCCGCAACAAGGTCATCATGCGCTGGCTGAGCCACCGCGGCGGTGCCCTGGACTACCGCGAGTGGTGCGAAAAGCACCCCGGCCAACCCTTCCCGGTGGCCGTCGCCCTGGGTGCGGACCCGGCGACTATCCTCGGTGCCGTGACCCCGGTCCCGGACACACTGTCCGAATACGCCTTCGCCGGTCTGCTGCGCGGTAACCGCACCGAGTTGGTGAAATGCCGTGGCAGTGACCTGCAGGTGCCGGCCACCGCCGAGATCATCCTCGAAGGTGTGATCCACCCGGGCGAAATGGCCCCGGAAGGGCCGTACGGCGACCACACCGGTTACTACAACGAGGTGGACAGCTTCCCGGTGTTCACCGTCGAGCGCATCACCCATCGGCAAAAACCGATCTACCACAGCACCTACACCGGCCGCCCGCCGGATGAGCCGGCGATCCTCGGCGTGGCGCTGAACGAAGTGTTCGTGCCGATCCTGCAGAAGCAGTTCCCCGAGATCGTCGACTTCTACCTGCCGCCGGAAGGCTGCTCGTATCGCATGGCGGTGGTGACCATGAAAAAGCAGTACCCAGGCCACGCCAAGCGCGTGATGCTGGGTGTCTGGTCGTTCCTGCGACAGTTCATGTACACCAAGTTCGTTATTGTCACCGACGACGATATCAACGCCCGCGACTGGAACGATGTGATCTGGGCCATCACCACGCGCATGGACCCCAAGCGTGATACGGTGATGATCGACAACACTCCCATCGATTACCTCGACTTCGCGTCGCCGGTGTCGGGGCTGGGGTCGAAGATGGGCCTGGATGCCACGCACAAATGGCCGGGCGAGACTACACGCGAATGGGGCCGGGTCATCGTCAAGGACGAGGCCGTCACCCGCCGTATCGATGAGCTGTGGGATCAGTTGGGAATAGATTGATGCAGGTAACCTTGCAGCCGTCCGGCGCGGTGCTGGCGGTGGAACCGGGCGAAAGGATTCTGGATGCGGCGCGGCGCCTGGGCTACGACTGCCCGAACAGCTGCCGTAACGGCAACTGTCATGTCTGCGCCGCGCTGTTGGTGGAAGGGCGTATCCGTCAGGAAGGCGTCATTCGCGATCACGGTGAGTTGTTCACCTGCATCGCCGAGCCGCTGGAGGACTGTGTCTTGCTGTGGGACGGTGTGCTGGCCCTGGGCGAGCTGCCGGTGCGCAAACTGGCCTGCACCGTCAGCGAATGCGTCGACGTCGGTGGCGATGTCTGGCGCGTGCGCCTGCGCGCACCCGCTGGCAAGCCGCCGCGTTACCACGCCGGGCAATACCTGATGATCGAGCGTGAAGGGGCGGACAAGGCCGCTTTCTCGCTGGCCTCTGCGCCCCATGGCGGGCGTGAGCTGGAGCTGCATGTGCTGGCTCGTGAAAGCAGCGCCGTGCAGTTGATCGAGCAGTTGCGACGCAATGGCCTGGCGCGCATCGAGCTGCCCTTCGGTGATGCGCATCTGGCCGAACTGCCCGATGGCCCGTTGGTGCTGATTGCCGCCGGTACCGGCATGGGCCAGATGCACAGCCTGGTCGAGCACTGCCGCGCCCAGGGCTTCAAGCACCCGGTGCACCTGTACTGGGGCGTGCGGCGGCCCGAGGACTTCTACCAGATCGAGCACTGGGCCGAGTGGGAGCGCCTGCCCAACCTGTTCCTGCACAAGGTGGTCAGCGACCTGTGCGGTTGGGAAGGGCGTTGCGGCCTGTTGCACGAAGCGGTCTGCGAAGACATCGGTGACCTCAACCAGGTACACGTCTACGCCAGTGGCTCGCCGAACATGGTCTACGCCACCCTCGATGCCCTGGTAGAAGCCGGCATGGACCCGCATCGCATGCGCGCCGACGTGTTCGCCTACGCGCCGCGCGGTTGATAACCCGGCGGCACACCGCAAGGGTGTGCCGTTATTAATAACCAACTTTTTTCCCGTTGATTATATGGCGTGGATTATTGCCGAGACGGTTAATAACTTTCGCTATACTCGAAACATTACTTCCCGTTCGGCGGAAGATTTAATGAAATCTTGCATTCAGACTTGAGACCGACGTGCGATCTACTTTACGTTAGGCGCAGTGGCATTCGCGGGTGAACCCGCTCCCACAGGGCCGGCGTTGCTCTTGTGGGAGCGGGTTTAGCCGCGAATACGTTGGCTCAGGCTCTGCAGTAATCGCGATCGAACGCGCACTTCAGTAGTTCACAGGAAATAATGGCGGCAGCTCATGTCGACACTTGAAAGTTTGTCCTGGCAAATCTCATATCCCCCGTCACTCGATTTCGGGCAGCAATTGACCCGCGAACAACTGCAGCACTCGATGCAGCAAACAATGGCCCAGCACACGGGTGGCCCGGTGTGGCTGTTCGCCTATGGCTCGTTGATCTGGCGCCCTGAGTGCAATTCGGTCGAGCGCCAGCGGGCGCGGGTGCATGGTTATCACCGTGGCCTTTACCTGTGGTCTCACGAGCATCGCGGCACCCCGGAATGCCCTGGGCTGGTGTTCGGCCTTGATCGTGGCGGTTCGTGCAGCGGTTTCGCCTACCGCCTGGACGAGAGCAACCTGGACGATTCGCTGATGGCCCTGTGGCAACGCGAGATGCCTTATCCGGCCTATCGCCCGCACTGGCTCAGTTGCCGCCTGGGTGACGGCAGTAAGGTGCAGGCCCTGGGCTTTGTGCTGGAAAGGCACCTGCCGTGCTACGCGGGTAACCTGCCAGACACCCTGTTCAGCCAGATCCTCGCCAGCGCCACAGGGCGCTATGGCACCACGCGCGAATATGTGGAGCAGACGCTCAATGCCCTGCGCAGCCACCAGATGCCGGATCGCAACCTGGAGGCGCGGTTCAGGCGCTGCCATAACCTGCGTGAGGTCTGATCGCGGGGCAAGCCCGCTCCCACGCCAAGGGCCGAGATCGAGCTGCCGCGCGTGGGAGCGGGCTTGCCCCGCGATGAGGTCTATCGGGCCACCACCACCAACTTGCCCACCGCCTGGCGCTGCGCCAGCCGCTCGATCGCCGCACCCCCTTCAGCCAATGCATAGGTCTGCGACACCAACGGCTTCAGCTTACCCTCGGCATGCCAGGCAAACAGCTGGTGGAAGTTGGCCGCGTTGTCCTCCGGCTGGCGCTGGGCGAACGCTCCCCAGAACACCCCGATCACTGCCGCGCCCTTGAGCAGCGCCAGGTTCACCGGCAGCTGCGGGATCGTGCCGCTGGCAAAGCCCACCACCAGCAGCCGCCCGTTCCACGCCAAACCGCGCACGGCCTGGTCGAACAACGCACCGCCCACCGGGTCGTAGACCACGTCCACCCCCTGGCCGCCGGTCAGGCGCTTGATCTCGTCCTTCAGGCTGGCCTGGCTGTAGTCGATCAGTTCATCGGCCCCGGCTGCCTTGGCCACCGCCAGCTTGTCGGCGCTGCTGGCGGCCGCGATCACCCGAGCACCCAGGGCCTTGCCGATTTCCACCGCAGCCAGGCCCACGCCCCCCGAGGCGCCCAGCACCAACAGGGTCTCACCGGCCTTGAGCTGGCCGCGCTGGGTCAGCGCGTGCATCGAGGTGCCGTAGGTCATGCCGAAGGCGGCGGCGGTGGTGAAGTCCATGCCCGCGGGGATCGGCAACACGTTGTAGAACGGCACCGCCACCTGCTCGGCGAAAGCGCCCCAGCCGGTCAGGGCCATGACCCGGTCACCGACCTTGAACGCGCCGGCCTTCTCGCCGACCGCTGCGACCACGCCGGCCGCCTCACCACCGGGCGAGAACGGCAGGGGCGGCTGGAACTGGTACTTGCCTTCGATGATCAGGGTGTCGGGAAAGTTGACCCCGGCGGCATGCACCTCGAGCAGGATCTCGTTCTTCTTCGGCGCGGGGCTGGCGACCTCTTCCAGAACCAGGTCCCGCGCCGGGCCCAGGGTTTTGCACAACAAGGCTTTCATCAGGGCTATTCCTTTGCGTGTGGTGGCCGATAAGTGTAGGAGGGCCGTTTGGCGGGTCAACGAGCATGGTCCGCCCTGATGTGCCGGCATAAGCCCGGGCTTGGGTTTGCCCGGCGCGCTGGGTAAGCTGGCGCCAACTGTATTGAGGAGCGTAATTGGTGAAAGCGTGGATCTTGATGGTGCTGGCCCTGATGCTGCCAGCCGCGGCGATGGCCGAGGAGGCCAAGGAAGGGGCGCCCAAGGTGAGCTATATCAGCCTCAGCCCGCCCTTCGTCGGCAACTATGCCCTCGACGGCAGCCCCAAGCTGCGTGTGTTCAAGGCCGATGTTGCCCTGCGCGTGACCGGCGATGCCGCCGCCGCCGCGGTCAAGCACCACGAGCCGCTGATCCGCAACCAGCTGGTGGCGCTGTTCACCCAGCAGGGTGTGGACAACATGAGCAACGTCGAAGCCAAGGAAAAACTGCGCCAGGACGCGCTCAAGCAAGTGCAGCAGGTGATGGAAGCCGAAGAGGGCAAGCCGATCGTCGAGGACCTGCTGTTCAACAACCTGATCGTGCAGTGATCAACGGCCCAGGGCGATGATCGCCGCCCACTGGGCCGCGGTTACCGGCATCACCGACAGGCGGCTGCCCTTCTGCACCAGCGGCAGCTCTTCGAGGGCGGCCTGCTGTTTGAGCAGGCCCAGGCCGAGTACCTGACGGAAGGTCTGCACGTGCTCTACGTCCACGGCGCTCCAGGGGTTCTTGTCGGCGTTGGCCTTGGGGTCGTGATAGTGGCTTGCAGGGTCCAGCGCGGTCGGGTCCGGGTAGGCGGCGGCGCTGATCCGGGCTATGCCGGCCACGCCGGGTTGCGGGCAGCTGGAGTGATAGAAGAAAAACTCGTCACCGACGCTCATGGCCCGCAGAAAGTTGCGCGCCTGGTAGTTGCGTACCCCGTCCCAGCGGGCGCTGCCGAGCTTTGCCAGGCCTTCGATGGAGAGCTCGTCGGGCTCGGATTTCATCAGCCAGTAGGCCATGGATACTGCTCCTGAAAGGGTTTGAAATAACTCGTTGCATCAAACCGACAGCCGGTTGGCGTCAACGTTTGCGTGTGGGCTCACGTTGGCGGAAAATGCGCCGATTTTAAAGACAGACGCTCCGGCCGCCACCCATAAAGGCGCCGAGCACGGACAGTTTGCCTAGGGGGGCATTCGATGAAACAACGTAAACCGGACCTGCTCTGGATCCTCGCCTTCATTTTTGGCCTGGGCGTGGTGACTACCGGTTATGCGCAGGGCCTGTGGGAACGCAAGCTGGACGCCGCCAGCCAGCAGATGCCGGTCGACCCGGCGCAACAGCGGCGCTGATCCACATTTTCGAGCCTGATCACCTCGGCGCCAGGTACCTGTCACGGTCCGAGACCGTCCCCCGCAGCGGTACATCCCAGCTGGCCTGAGCGAGGCGTTCGACCTTCTGGCATTCGTGCGCCAGCCCCAGCAGCAACGGCTTCTTCCAGGCCTTGCGCCGCCCCAGGTAGGCCAGGCTGCGGTCGTAGAAGCCACCGCCCATACCCAGGCGCCCCCCCATTTCATCGAAGCCAACCAGCGGCAGCAGGATCAGGTCCAGCGCCCAGACGGGTCGTTGGCGCTTGCGCTCGATCATCGGCTCCGAGATCCGGAAGCGATTAGGCCTTAGTTTTTCGCCCTGCTCGAAGCGCTGGAACACCATGCGCGTGCGTGGCCAGGCGTGCAGCACCGGCAGGTAGACGCGCTTGCCGCGCTTGTGGGCCTCGCGCAACAGCAGGCGCGGGTCGATCTCGCCGTCGTTGGGCAAGTACAGGGCAATATGGCGGGCGCGGCGGAACACCGGATCCTGCGCCAGCTGGCGGTACAGGCCAAGGGCGGCCTGGCTTTGCTGGGCGGGTGTGAGGGCGCGGCGCGCATTGCGCAGCAGGCGGCGAAGCTGGGGGCGGGTGAGCGGCGCGGTGTCGGTCATGGCACGGGCGATCCCTGAAGAAACGAAAAGCCCGCCGTTGGAGGCGGGCAGTTCTGAATGCAGGCTCCCCGACAAGACCGCTATCGGTGTAGCCCTTGAACCCGAAAGTTCAAGGTGGAGATTGCAGGGGGCGTTAAGGCTTTCCGTCGGGCGGACATGCACACCGGCCCCAGCGTGCAACCCCCGTGGTTGTGCGTATCGGCTCAGGGACATAACCGACTGGCGCATCCCCCAGGGAGTGGCGCCAGTATACCAATCTCAGTCGCTTTTGCTAACCGGATCGTCGGACAGCGCCTGATCGACCCGTTCCAGCAGGTCACGCACCTGCTCGCGGGTGGTGCCGCCACTGCTGGCCGCTTCCGGTCGGTCCTGGCGGTGCAGCAGCTCGTGGGTGATGTTCAGGGCGGCCATGACCGCGATGCGGTCGGCGCCGATCACTTTGCCGCTGCTGCGGATCTCGCGCATCTTGCCGTCGAGGTAACGGGCGGCGCCGACCAGGTTGTTGCGCTCCTCGGGCGGGCAGATGATCGAGTATTCCTTGTCGAGGATCTGGACGGTGACGCTATTGCTTGAACTCATGAGTCTTGCTCCAGGGCCTTGAGGCGCAGGATCATCGATTCGATCTTGCGCTTGGCGATCTCGTTCTTTTCGATGAGGTGGGCGCGCTCCTCGCGCCAGGTTTTTTCCTGCGCTACTAAGAGTGCGTTTTGCCGTTTTAGTTGCTCGACCCGCTCGATCAGCGACTCGAACCGGCTCATCAGCGCTTGCAGGTCGTTCTCTTGCATGGGTTGCACTCGATTCGCTCCATCGTCGACTCACCTTGCGATCATGCCCGCACAGTCGCCACGCGGCCAGTGCTGATGGTCTTGGCGCGCCTGCCGGTGCTAGGATACAAGGCCTTCATTCTAGTCATTGCGCCGTCTGGCGCCTAGCTGCCCATGCCCAATACCCAATCGCCCTACATCGCCTTCGCCATGCTGCTGTCCAGCAATGGCCACCCTGTCACCCCGGCCGAGCTGCATGGCCTGCTGATCGGCCGCAGCTGCGCCGGTGCCGGCTTCGATGCCGATGCCTGGCTGGCAGACGCCGCCCAGTTGCTGGAAACCGAACCCGGCGACACGGTTCGCAATGCCCTGATCGGCCTGCAGGAGATGGTCAAGGCCGAGCTGACCGGCGAAGACGTCGCCATCGTGCTGCTGCTGCCTTCCGACGACGCCGCACTGAGCGACCGCGCCACCGCGCTGGGCCAGTGGTGCCAGGGCTTCATCACCGGTTTCGGTTTGAACGCCGGCGGCAAGGACCTGTCCACCGATGCCAAGGAAGTGCTCCAGGACCTGGTAGCCATCTCGCAAGTCCAGGAAGCGCTGGAAGAGTCCGAGGACGGCGAGAGCGACTACATGGAAGTCATGGAGTACCTGCGTGTCGCGCCGCTGCTGCTGTACACCGAGCTGGCCGCCCCGGCCGCGCCCGCGCCCAAGCCATCGCTGCACTGATCGATTCGGGGTCGTTTGCCCATGAGCCACATACCCAAGGCGGAGTACGCCCGTCGGCGCAAGGCGCTGATGGCGCAGATGGTCCCCAACAGCATCGCCATCCTGCCCGCCGCCGCCGTTGCCATCCGCAACCGCGACGTCGAGCACGTCTATCGCCAGGACAGCGACTTCCAGTACCTCAGCGGCTTCCCCGAGCCCGAGGCGGTGATTGCCCTGATCCCCGGCCGCGAGCATGGCGAGTACGTGCTGTTCTGCCGCGAGCGTAACCCTGAGCGCGAGCTGTGGGATGGCTTGCGCGCCGGCCAGGACGGTGCGATGCGCGACTTCGGTGCCGACGACGCCTTCCCCATCACCGATATCGACGAGATCCTGCCCGGCCTGATCGAAGGCCGCGAGCGGGTCTACAGCGCCATGGGTAGCAACCCCGAGTTCGACCGCCGGCTGATGGACTGGATCAACGTGATCCGTTCCAAGGCCCGCCTGGGCGCGCAGCCACCGAACGAATTCGTTGCCCTGGATCATCTGCTGCACGACATGCGCCTGTATAAATCGGCGGCGGAAGTGAAAGTCATGCGCGAGGCCGCGGCGATCTCGGCGCGGGCCCATGTGCGGGCCATGCAGGCCTGCCGCGCCGGGCTGCACGAATACAGCCTGGAAGCCGAGCTGGACTACGAGTTCCGCAAGGGTGGGGCGAAGATGCCGGCCTACGGCTCGATCGTCGCGGCCGGGCGCAACAGCTGCATCCTGCATTACCAGCAGAACGACGCGCCGCTCAAGGACGGTGACCTGGTGCTGATCGACGCCGGTTGCGAGATCGACTGCTACGCCAGCGACATCACCCGCACCTTCCCGGTCAGCGGGCGTTTTTCGCCGGAGCAGAAGGCGATCTACGAACTGGTGCTCGCGGCCCAGGCCGCGGCCTTCGCGGTGATCGCCCCCGGCAAGCACTGGAACCATGCCCACGAGGCCACCGTGCGGGTGATCACCGAGGGCCTGGTGGAACTGGGCCTGCTCAAGGGCGAGGTGCAGGCACTGATCGACAGCGAGGCCTACCGCGCCTTCTACATGCACCGCGCCGGGCACTGGCTGGGCATGGATGTGCACGACGTGGGCGAATACAAGGTCGGTGGCCAGTGGCGCGTGCTCGAACCGGGCATGGCCCTGACCGTCGAGCCGGGCATCTACATTGCCGCCGACAACCAGAACGTCGCGAAGAAATGGCGCGGCATCGGCGTAAGGATCGAAGACGACGTGGTAGTCACCAGGCAAGGTTGTGAAATCCTCACCTCGGGCGTGCCGAGAACCATCGCCGAAATCGAAGCGCTGATGCTCGATGCCCGCAAGGCTGTGGCATGAGTCGGGTCAACCTGGCGATCATCGGTGGCGGGCTGGTTGGCGCCAGCCTTGCCCTCACACTCCAGGCCGGGGCCAAGGCCCGTGGCTGGAAAATCCTGCTGATCGAGCCGTTCGCCCCGGGCGACAGCTTCCAGCCCAGCTACGACGCGCGCTCCTCGGCGTTGTCCTACGGCACCCGACAGATCTACGAGCAGTTGGGCTTGTGGCAGGCCATCAGCCGCCGCGCCGAGCCGATCAGCCAGATCCAGGTATCCGACCGTGGCCGCTTTGGCGCCACCCGCCTGGATGCGCTCGAAGAGGGCGTGCCGGCGCTGGGTTACGTGGTCGAGAACGCCTGGCTCGGCCAGTGCCTGTGGCAAGCCATCGACAACGAGGTGGTGAGCTGGCGCTGCCCGGCCGAGGTCAAGGCGATGCAGGCCATCGCCGGCGGCTACCGCCTGCAACTGGACGACGACACTTCGCTGGAGTGCGATCTGGCAGTGCTGGCCGACGGCGGCCGCTCTGGCTTGCGTGAACAGTTGGGCATCCACGTGCGCAGCACGCCCTATGACCAGAGCGCGCTGATCGCCAACATCACTCCGGGCGAGGCTCACCGCGGCCAGGCGTTCGAGCGCTTTACCGAGCAAGGCCCGATGGCGTTGCTGCCGTTGCCGGAAAACCGCTGTGCGCTGGTCTGGACCCGCCAGGGGATGGACGCCCGACGCCTGGCCGAGCTTGACGAGCGCAGCTTCCTGCGTGAACTGCAGGACGCCTTCGGCTACCGTCTCGGCGCCTTGCGCCAGGTGGGCGCGCGGCACCTGTACCCGCTGGCGCTGGTCGAGGCCCAGGAACAAGTGCGTCCGCACCTGGTGGTGCTCGGCAACGCCGCCCACAGCCTGCACCCGATAGCCGGCCAGGGCTTCAACCTGTCGCTGCGTGACGTGCAGTCGCTGGCCGACGCGCTTCTGGCCGGCCCGCAACAACCGGGCGACCTGGCCACCTTGCAGGCCTACCAGCAACGCCAGCGTCTCGACCAGGCGCTGACCATCGGCTTCTCCGACCAGGTCACCCGCGTGTTCGGCAGCAACCAGCCACTGATCACCACCGGGCGCAACCTCGGCCTGCTGGGCCTCGACCTGTTGCCACCGGCAAAAAGCTGGTTCGCCCGCCAGGCCATGGGCCTCGGTACCCGCCCCGACCCGCGGGGCCGCCCATGAGTGATCCCCGCAAGCTCGCGCGCAAGGCCCGCCTGCTGCGCTGGCTGCTCAACTGCTACCCGCCCTACCTGGGCGCCGGCATCCGTGTCCTGGCCATCAGCCCGGACATGCGCAGCGTCAAGGTGCGCATGAAACTGACGCGGTGGAACCGCAACTACGTCGGCACCCAGTTCGGCGGCAGCCTGTACTCGATGGTCGACCCGTTCTACATGCTGCTGCTGATCGAGCAGCTAGGGCGCGAATACATCGTCTGGGACAAGGCCGCCAGCATCGATTTCATCTCGCCGGGCAAGGGCCCGGTGTACGCCGAATTCCACGTCGACGACGCGCTGCTGGACGAGATTCGCCAGCAGACCGCCAGCGGCAAGAAATACCTGCCCAGGTTGCAGGTGGAGATCCGCGATGGCGCCGGCGAGCTGGTGGCGCGGGTCGACAAAACCCTATATGTGCGGCTCAAGCCGCAAGCGAGGCAGGCGTAAGGCATGGAAATGCGCGCAGATCTTTTGATTGTCGGTGCCGGTATGGTCGGCAGCGCCCTGGCCCTGGCCCTGCGCCACAGTGGCCTGGAAATCCTCCTGCTCGATGGCGGCCCGCTGTCGGTCAAGCCTTTCGATGCCCAGGCGCCATTCGAGCCTCGCGTCAGTGCGCTATCGGCGGCCAGCCAGCGCATCCTTGAGCGCCTTGGCGCCTGGGACGGCATCGCCCGGCGGCGGGTCTCGCCGTACTCGGACATGCATGTCTGGGATGGCAGTGGCACCGGGCAGATCCACTTCTCGGCGGCCAGCGTGCACGCCCAGGTGCTCGGCCACATTGTCGAGAACCGGGTCATCCAGGATGGCCTGCTGGAGCGCCTGCACGACAGCGATGTCGGCCTGCTGGCCAACGCTCGCCTGGAGCAGCTGCGCCGCTCCGGCGATGAGTGGCTGCTGACCCTCGCCGATGGCCGCACACTGCGAGCGCCGCTGGTGATCGCCGCCGACGGCGCCAATTCGGCGGTGCGTCGCCTGGCCGGTTGCGAAACCCGCGAGTGGGATTACCTGCACCACGCCATCGTCACCAGCGTGCGTTGCAGCGAAGCGCACCGCACCACGGCCTGGCAGCGTTTCACCGACGAAGGCCCGCTGGCCTTCCTGCCGCTCGATCGCGATGGCAAGCAGGACTGGTGCTCGATCGTCTGGTCGACTACTCCGGAGCAGGCCGAGCAGGCCATGGCGATGGACGACGCGGCGTTCTGCACTGCGCTGGAGCGTGCCTTCGAGGGGCGTCTGGGCGAGGTGCTGGAAGCGGACCCGCGGGTGTGTGTACCGCTGCGCCAGCGCCATGCCAAGCGTTATGTGGAGGAGGGCCTGGCGTTGATCGGCGATGCCGCCCACACCATTCACCCGCTGGCGGGGCAGGGGGTAAACCTGGGCTTCCTCGATGCCGCGGTGCTGGCCGAGGAGCTGGTGCGCGCTACAGAGCGTGGCGAGCGTCTGGCCGATGTGAAGGTATTGAGCCGCTACGAGCGCCGGCGCATGCCGCACAACCTGGCGCTGATGGCGGCGATGGAGGGCTTCGAGCGATTGTTCCAGGCCAACCCGTTGCCGTTGCGCTGGTTGCGTAACAGTGGCTTGAAGCTGGTGGAGCAGATGCCTGAGGCCAAGGCGATGTTCGTGCGTCAGGCGCTGGGGTTGTCTGGGGACCTGCCGGAGCTGGCCAGGGCTTGAGATTGCCGGGGCCGCTTTGCGGCCCTTTTCGCCGGCAAGCCGGCTCCCACACGGGTGGTGCCACCTCAAGTCACTGTGGGAGCTGGCTTGCCAGCGAAAGGACTGCGCAGCAGTCCCCTGCAACATCTGGTAACTGCTCGCCAGGTGAGCCAGAAAATGGGATTCACTACCATTCGCACCTCTCATATCAGCGAGGAGTGCCCCCCATGTTGCCCCGCAAACCCCTACTGGCCGCCCTGGCCCTCACGCTGTTCGGCGGCACCGCCCAGGCGGCGGACGAAGTGGTGGTGTACTCCTCGCGCATCGACGAGCTGATCAAGCCGGTGTTCGACGCCTACACCGCCAAGACCGGCGTCAAGGTCAAGTTCATCACCGACAAGGAAGCGCCGCTGATGCAGCGCATCAAGGCCGAGGGCCAGAACGGCGTGGCCGACCTGCTGCTCACCGTCGATGCCGGCAACCTCTGGCAGGCCGAGCAGATGGGCATCCTGCAGCCGATCAAGTCGGACATCATCGACAAGAACATCCCCGCGCAATACCGCGCCTCGTCCCACGACTGGACTGGCCTGAGCCTGCGTGCGCGGACCATCGTCTACTCCACCGAGCGCGTGAAACCCTCGGAGCTGAGCACCTACGAAGCACTGGCCGACAAGCAGTGGGAAGGCCGCCTGTGCCTGCGCACGGCGAAGAAGGTCTACAACCAGTCGCTGACCGCCACGCTGATCCAGAACCACGGCGAGGCTGAAACCGAAAAACTGGTCAAAGGCTGGGTCAACAACCTGTCTACCGACGTGTTCTCCGACGACACCGCACTGCTCAATGCCATCGCCGCCGGCCAGTGCGACGTGGGCATCGTCAACACCTACTACTACGGCCGCCTGCACAAAGAGAAGCCTGACCTGCCAGTGAAACTGTTCTGGCCCAACCAGGGCGACCGTGGCGTGCACGTCAACCTGTCGGGTATTGGCCTGACCAAGCATGCACCGCACCCGGAAGCGGCGAAGAAGCTGGTGGAGTGGATGACCGGTGAGGAAGCGCAGAAACTGTTCGCCGACATCAACCAGGAGTTCCCGGCCAACCCCAAGGTAAAGCCTTCGGAAGAAGTGGCGGCCTGGGGCAGTTTCAAGGCTGACAGCATTCCGGTGGAAGTGGCCGGCAAGCGCCAGGCCGAGGCTATTCGCTTGATGGATCGGGCTGGCTGGAACTGAGTTTCAGCGCTTATCCTTGCGGGGCCTTCAAGGCCCCCTTCGCGGCTAAAGCCGCTCCCACAGGTTTTGTGCTGCCTGCAAGGTTTGCGCGATCCCTGTGGGAGCGGCTTTAGCCGCGAACGACCGCGCAGCGGTCGCAATCCGTAACCGAGATCCCTGCCTTGCCCCACGCCCCCCAACGCCGCTGGTACCCCCCGGTCTTTCTCATCGCCGCGCTGGTCCTGCTGCCGCTGAGCGTCCTGCTGCTGTCCTGGCAGACGGTCGACCTGCAGATCTGGTCGCACCTGCTCGACACCCAGATGAGCCGCCTGCTGGGCAACACCCTGACCCTGGTGCTGGGCGTCGGTGTCGGCGTGACCGTGGTGGGCGTAAGCCTGGCCTGGCTCACCAGTCTCTGCGAATTCCCCGGGCGGCGTTGGCTGGATTGGGCGCTGATGCTGCCATTCGCCATCCCGGCCTATGTCCTGGCGTTCGTGTTCGTTGGGCTGCTGGATTTCGCCGGCCCCGTGCAGAGTGCTCTGCGCGAAGTCTTCGGGCCGATGCGCCTGCCCCGGGTACGCTCCACCGGCGGAGTGATCACCGTGCTGGTGCTGGTGTTCTACCCCTACGTCTACCTGCTGGCGCGCACCGCGTTCATGGCCCAGGGCAAGGGTTTGATGGAGGCAGCGCGGGTGCTGGGGTTGTCGCCGTTGCAGGCGTTCTGGCGGGTGGCATTGCCCATGGCGCGGCCGGCCATCGGTGCGGGTATCGCCCTGGCGCTGATGGAGACACTGGCCGATTTCGGCGCGGTGTCGGTGTTCAACTTCGACACCTTCACCACCGCCATCTACAAGACCTGGTACGGCTTCTTCAGCCTGTCCAGCGCCGCGCAGCTGGCCAGCCTGCTGCTGCTGGCCGTGATGCTGGTGTTGTACGGCGAGCGGCGTTCACGCGGCGCCAGCCGCAGCGGCCACGAACGGCCACGGGGCCAGGCGCTCTACCACCTGCGGGGCATCAAGGCGTTCGCCGCCAGCAGTTGGTGCCTGCTGGTGTTCGCCTGCGCCTTCGTCATCCCGCTGCTGCAACTGCTGGTGTGGTGCTGGCAGCGGGGCCGGCATGACCTGGACGAACGTTATCTCGGGTTGGTGCTGCATACCCTCTACCTGGGTGGTATGGCGGCGTTGATCACCGTCTGCGCCGCCTTGCTGCTGGCCTTTGCCCGGCGCCAGGCGCCGACCACCGGCATCCGCGCCGGGGTCGGCCTGGCGAACCTGGGCTATGCCTTGCCGGGCTCGGTGCTGGCGGTGTCGATCATGCTGGCGTTCAGTTACCTCGACAATCAATTGGTGATTCCGTTTTCGCAATGGCTGGGTGGGGCGGGCAAGCCGCTGCTGCTGGGCAGCCTGTCGGCGTTGCTGCTGGCCTACCTGGTGCGCTTCATCGCCGTCGCCTACGGCCCGCTGGAAAGCAGCCTGGAGCGCATCCGCCCGTCGCTGCCGGAGGCTTCACGCAGCCTTGGGGTCGGCGGGCCGAGATTGTTTTTCAAGGTGTATCTGCCGTTGCTGGTGCCGGGTGCCCTGAGCGCTGCGTTGCTGGTGTTCGTCGACGTGCTCAAGGAAATGCCGGCAACCCTGCTGATGCGCCCGTTCGGCTGGGACACCCTGGCCGTGCGGGTGTTCGAGATGACCAGCGAAGGCGAGTGGGCGCGGGCCTCGTTGCCGGCGCTGAGCCTGGTGCTGGTCGGCCTGTTGCCGGTCATCGGTTTGATCCGCCGCTCGGCCCATCGTCCGGGGCAACCGCGCTAAAGGTGTCAGGCCGACAGCTTGCGGCTACAATGCGCGGCATTCGCAGCGGCGGCTCCTACAAGAACAGGTGATGACTGAACATCGCCGACTGCCGCCGCCTCGCCACGCCCGGAAGGAGAAACCCATGGGACAGCGTACGCCTCTGTATGACCTGCACCTGGCGCTCGGCGCCAAGACGGTCGATTTTGGCGGTTGGGACATGCCCCTGCATTACGGCTCGCAAGTCGAGGAGCACCATCAGGTGCGCAGTGACTGCGGGGTCTTCGATGTCTCCCACATGACTGTCATCGACATCGATGGCTGTGCCGCCACCCCTTGGCTGCAACATCTGCTGGCCAATGACGTGACTCGCCTCGACACCCCCGGCAAGGCCCTCTACAGCCCGCTGCTGAACGCCGACGGCGGGGTGATCGACGACCTGATCGCCTACCGCACCGAGGACGGCTATCGCCTGGTGGCCAACGCGTCCACCCGCGACAAGGTGCAGGCCTGGCTGCAGGCGCACAGCGCCGGTTTCGCCATCAATTTCAAGCTGCGCCCGGAACTGGCGATCCTCGCCATCCAGGGCCCGCAAGCCCGCGAGAAGGTCGCAGCCCTGCTCAGCCCCGCACGCGCGGCCCTGATCCGCGAGCTGCGCCCGTTCGAAGGCGTTGCCGAAGGTGACTGGTTCATCGCCCGCACCGGCTACACCGGCGAAGACGGCCTGGAGATCATCCTGCCCGGCGCGCAGGCCCCGGCGTTCTTCAACGACCTGGTCGGTGCCGGCATTGCCCCGAGCGGCCTGGGTGCCCGCGACACCCTGCGCCTGGAGGCCGGCATGAACCTCTATGGCCAGGACATCGATGAAGCCCACACCCCGCTGACCTCCAACCTGGGCTGGAGCGTTGCCTGGGAGCCGGCCAGCCGCGACTTCATCGGCCGGGCCGGCCTGCTGGCGGAAATCGAGCAAGGTGTGCAGGAAAAATTGGTCGGCCTGGTGCTGGAGGAGCGCGGCGTGCTGCGCGCCCATCAGGTGGTCCGTGTGTCCGGGATTGGCGAAGGGGAGATCACCAGTGGTAGTTTCTCTCCTACGCTGAGCAAGTCCATTGCCCTGGCCCGCGTGCCCATTGCTACTGGCGAACGCGCCGAGGTGGAGATCCGCGGCAAGTGGTACCCGGTGCGGGTGGTCAAACCGACCTTCGTGCGCCACGGCAAGATCCTGATCTGACTAATTAAACGGCGGGCCAACCGCTGACCCAATCGAGGAATACAAGACTATGAGCCAAATCCCCGCCGACCTGCGTTTTGCCGAAAGCCATGAATGGGCCCGCCTGGAAGCCGACGGCACAGTGACCGTTGGTATCAGTGACCATGCCCAGGAAGCCCTGGGTGACGTGGTGTTCGTCGAGCTGGCCGAAGTCGGCAAGGTGTTCGCCGCAGGCGACGCTGCCGGCGTGGTCGAGTCGGTGAAAGCAGCCTCCGATATCTACGCCCCGATCGGCGGCGAAGTGATCGCGGTCAACGAAGAGCTGGCCGACAGCCCGGAGCTGCTCAACGAAGAACCCTACGAATCCTGGATCTTCAAGCTCAAGCCAAGTAACCCGGCCGAGCTGGACAAGCTGCTGGATGCTGCCGGCTACAAGGCTGCCATCGGCGAGTAAGCCTTTGGGGCGCCTTGCGCCCCTGTCGCGACACAAGGCCGCTCCTACAGAGGATCGCAATCTCCTGTAGGAGCGGCCTTGTGTCGCGATAGGGCTGCGCAGCAGCCCCAAGCAAGCACAAGTTTTCCCGCACCATCGCCGATCCCTTCCTAGACTTGTAAGTCTCCATGAGAACTGGTCCAGGAAGAGATCGTCGCCATGTCCCAGTCGCCGTCCCTGCATCAACTGCAAGCACCCAACTCATTCCTGAGTCGCCACCTGGGGCCCGATGCCCAGGAGCAGCAGGCCATGCTCGATGCCCTTGGCGTCGCCAGCCGCGGCGAACTGATCGAGCAGACCGTGCCGCCTGGCATCCGCTTCAACCGCCCGCTCGACCTGCCGCCGGCCCTCGATGAACAGGCCGCCCTGGCCAAGCTCGCCGGCTATGCCGCGCAGAACCAGCTGTGGACCAGCCTGATCGGCATGGGCTACCACGCCACCGTCACCCCCAACGTCATCCTGCGCAACGTGCTGGAGAACCCGGGTTGGTACACCGCCTACACGCCCTACCAGCCCGAGATCGCCCAGGGGCGCCTGGAAGCGCTGCTGAACTACCAGCAGATGGTGATCGACCTCACCGGCCTGGCCCTGGCCAACGCCTCGCTGCTGGACGAGGCCACTGCCGCCGCCGAGGCCATGGCCCTGGCCAAGCGCGTGGCGCGCAGCAAGAGCAACGCGTTCTTCGCCGACGAGCATTGCCATCCGCAAACCCTGTCGGTGCTCAAGACCCGCGCTGAAGGTTTCGGCTTCGACCTGATCATCGACTCTGTGGATAACCTCGCCAGCCACCAGGTGTTCGGCGCCTTGCTGCAATACCCCGACACCCACGGCGAAGTGCGTGACCTGCGCCCGCTGATCGACCAGTTGCACGCCCAGCAGGCCCTGGCCTGCGTCGCGGCGGATATCCTCAGCCTGGTGGTGCTCACCCCGCCCGGCGAGCTGGGCGCCGACGTGGTGCTCGGGTCTACCCAGCGGTTTGGCGTGCCCATGGGTTTCGGTGGCCCACACGCGGCCTATTTTGCCTGCCGTGACGACTACAAGCGGGCGATGCCCGGGCGCATCATCGGGGTGTCCCGCGATGCCCGCGGCAACACTGCGCTGCGCATGGCCCTGCAAACCCGCGAGCAGCACATCCGCCGCGAGAAGGCCAACTCCAACATCTGCACCGCGCAGGTGCTGCTGGCCAACATTGCCAGCTGCTACGCCGTCTACCACGGCCCCGAAGGCCTGCAGCGCATCGCCCAGCGGGTGCACCGGCTGACCTTCATTCTTGCCGCCGGGCTTCAAAGCAAAGGCATCAAGCGCCTCAACCAGCACTTCTTCGACACCCTCACGCTGGACGTCGGCGGCACCCAGGCGGCGATCATCGAAAGCGCCGAGGCTGCCCGCATCAACCTGCGCATCCTTGGCCGTGGGCATCTGGGCCTGAGCCTGGACGAAACCTGCGACGAAGCCACGGTGCTCAAGCTGTTCGACATCTTCCTTGGCGTCGACCACGGCCTGGACATCGCCACCCTGGACCAGCAAGCCCTGCCCGAGGGCATCCCCGGCGCCCTGGTGCGGCGCACGCCGATCCTGCAGCACCCGGTGTTCAACCTGCACCACAGCGAAACCGAGATGCTGCGCTACCTCAAGCAGCTGGAGAACAAGGACCTGGCGCTCAACCAGTCGATGATTCCGCTGGGCTCCTGCACCATGAAGCTCAACGCCACCAGCGAGATGATCCCGATCACCTGGCCCGAGTTCGCCCTGCCGCACCCGTTCGCCCCGGCCGCCCAGGTGCAGGGCTACAAGGCGATGATCGATGAGCTGGAAAGCTGGTTGTGTGCCATCACCGGTTTCGACGCCATCTGCATGCAGCCCAACTCCGGCGCCCAGGGCGAGTACGCGGGGCTGATGGCGATCACCCGCTATCACCAGAGCCGCCACCAGCCCAAGCGCACCCTGTGCCTGATTCCGTCCTCGGCCCACGGCACCAACCCGGCGTCGGCGCAGATGGCCGGCATGGAGGTGGTGATCGTCGAGTGCGACGAGCAGGGCAACGTCGACCTCGACGACCTCAAGGCCAAGGCCCAGGCCGCCGGCGAACGGCTTTCCTGCCTGATGATCACCTACCCCTCGACCCATGGCGTGTACGAGGAGGGCATCCGCGAGATCTGCGAGGTGATCCATCAGCACGGCGGCCAGGTGTACATGGATGGCGCCAACCTCAACGCCCAGGTGGGGCTGGCGCGCCCGGCCGACATCGGCGCCGACGTCTCGCACATGAACCTGCACAAGACCTTCTGTATCCCCCATGGCGGCGGTGGCCCGGGCATGGGGCCGATCGGCATCCGGGCGCACCTCAAGCCGTTCGTTGCCAGCCACCCGGTTGTGCCGGTGCCTGGGCTGGACCCGAACAACACGGCGGTGAGTGCCGCGCCGTGGGGCAGCGCAAGCATCCTGCCGATCAGTTGGATGTACATCGCCATGATGGGGCCACAGCTGGCCGATGCCAGCGAGGTGGCGATCCTGTCAGCCAACTACCTGGTGAGCCAGTTGCGCGATGCCTTCCCGGTGCTCTACAGCGGGCGCAACCAGCGGGTGGCCCACGAGTGCATCCTCGATTTGCGCCCGCTCAAGGCGCTGACCGGCATCAGCGAGGAGGACGTGGCCAAGCGCCTGATGGACTATGGCTTCCATGCCCCGACCATGTCGTTCCCAGTGCCGGGCACGCTGATGGTTGAACCTACCGAGAGTGAGTCGAAGGCCGAGCTGGACCGTTTTGTCGAAGCGATGCTGGCGATCCGCGCCGAGATCGCGCAGGTGCAGGACGGCAACTGGCCGGCCGAGGACAACCCGCTCAAGCATGCCCCGCACACCCTGGCCGACGTGCTGGCGCCGTGGAACCGGCCCTACAGCATCGAACAGGGCATCGCCCCCAGCGCTCACGCGCGCCAGCATAAATACTGGCCGGCGGTGAACCGGGTCGACAACGTGTATGGGGACCGGAATCTGTTCTGTTCGTGTGTGCCGGTGGAGGCGTATCGATAAAGGAACTGTGCCCTGTAAATAGGCAGCGAGCCCTCCAGGAGAGCGATCCGCTCACCCGGGCGGTTTGCTGCTGGCCGTCGCTCGGTGATTTGTCGTGTTTATGAATAGGCATGATAAGTGATGGCGCATAGTAGTGCGCCGGCAGCCATGAGGAGTTCGCCGATGAAAAGTTGGTATTTCAGAGATTTTGGGAAGTTGTCTATTTCTTCCTTTTTTATTTTTCCAAGGCGGATATGCATTTGTTTGGTCGGCCAATGCAATAAGCCTGCGATGGTGCCGGTTATCATTAATTTCCCCCAAGCCCCGAACATGCACCATAAAGCGCTTTGAAGCCTTAGCCAATCACTGCTTTTCAAGGCCGAGAGCATGATGTTCAGATTTTTGGTCCATGCCAGGCGAGCAATGATAAAAAGTCCTATTAGCAGGATCACCCACGGGGTAAGGGCAATGAAGAGTTTCCAGGATTTCGAGGATGACGCTAATTCAACAAGTAGGCTCATGTTGTAGTCACTCCGAGTACAGGGATTCAAACAGGACATCGCCGGTGATTTCTCCCGCCGTCATTCCGCCCACGCTCCCTACCAAGACTGCTGCGCCAGTTACGGCTATGACGCAGACAGTCGCACTGACCGGGCCAAGGCTAAGGCACGCCCCGGCTACAGCGTTTGCGAAAATGCCGCCAGCCGTACCGCCAGCAAGGCCCCCTGCAAAACTTCCAGACTCAGTGAAACGAATTTTTTTACAGGCTGCCGTTTCGCCGGCCCGGCATGCTTCTTGGATTTTCAAAAGCGATGAAGAACCACCAAAGATAATCCCTACGCTCCCTCCATACTTCAGGTAGTTGGACATTTTTGCCAATTTGTCCAAGTGGGTTGAATAACCCGGAATTTGTCCCGGCCCGCCGGCCTTGCTCCAGTGATGGACCAGGCTTCTGCTTGATATACCAAGGTCCCTACGCAAGGAGTCATGGCTGCCAAGGTCCATATGCTTGTTGAGAAAGGTGATTTTTAACTGTGTATCCAGTTTTCGGAAGAGCTCCTTGCGCGCACTGAAGAACTCAGGGCTTTTCAGGTGGCCGTGCTTCGTGAATTGTTGCTGATGCAAATGCTCTATGCCGCGCAGTGTGCCCTGCAATTCCTCAAGTGATCTGGCCATCATCGTCTGGACAACGCCCATCGATAAGCTTGCATCTGCGAGCAGCCCTGCAATATCGCTCTGGTGACGCATCATGAAATCCGCCTCCTCGGCGTTCATTTCAGTCAGCGCCTCCCGTGCCCTCTGTGCTGCGGCCATCAACTCGGCCTCTTCGCGGGTGCAGGCATGGATATTGTCCGGGTCGCCGATGACGAAGATTTCACCGGCCTTGAAGCCTTGAGCGAAGGTGGGGTTCAGCCGTTGCAAGCGGGCGACTGGCAGCGAGCCGCGCACCTCGAACAGGCGCATGAGCAACTGAGGGAACGAGGTGCTGCGTTGCACTATGTGAAACCCAGGTTCAAGGCCGCCGGGGGCTGCCGAAGCCATGGGCGATGTGGCGCGAGCAAAGGCCTGTGGCTGGGGTGGAGCGTTGCGACGCAAGCTATCGGAGGTGGGCAGGTGTGCCGAATTCGCCAGTGCCGCGACTTGCTGGTTCATTGGAGCCAAGACGTAGTTGCTACCTGCTGGGCACCCGCATTTTACGGGGGTGCCATCTACAGCGACGGGGATGCCATCCTGAAGCCAGCGTGACTCGCCATCGACGATCGTGCCTTGCTTGCCGCACCGCGGACATGGCGTGGTACGGTCACCCTCGAGTAGCCAGCGGCGGCCATGGAAAGTACCGCGAGCCTGGCCAGCGATACAGGTGGCATCAGTACTGGTGAGATCGCCGTCCAGGCCTTGGCCTTTACCGAAGATGTTCATGCGCTGGCTCATGCTGCTGCTTCCTTGTGAGTGGAAGCCCGGACGCTAGCAGCCTGGAAACTGTCTTTTTTCTGCTCAGGAGAGTTAGAGAAAGGTCCTACGGCATTTGACGATTTGTATGGCTCTGCCGTATGGAAATAGGGCGCCTCGAAGCGGCAATTGAGCTTTGTATGGGGACCGGAACCCGTTCTGTTCGTGTGTGCCGGTGGAGGCGTATCGCTGAAATTGCCCCGCCCTGTGGAAGCAGCAATTTTGTGTTGCTTGTACTGGCCTCATCGCTGGCAAGCCAGCTCCCACAAGGTTTGCCCATGGCCTGGGCTGATGCGGTCGGAGTGGGAGCCGGCTTGCCGGCGATTGGGCTACAAAGCAGTTCTCTGGATTACTCGGCTACAGCATTCTTGGCCAGGATGGCGTTGGCCAGTTCCATGTCGCTGGCCTGCACGCCTGGGTTGTCGGCGCGAACCTGGTTGATGGCAGCTTCCAGGAACGGCCCGCGAATCGCACCGTCACTGGCAACGAAGCTGCCGGCGTCATCCTGGGCGGCGACGATCAGCTTATGGTCCTTGAAGGTCAGGTAGGTCGAGGCAGTGGTGGCACCCGAGGAGATGACGTTACGCCAGAACGTGTCGGCCATGGCGGAGCCAATGGGCAGCGCGAACAGGACGGTGGCTGCGATGGCTGTTTTGAAACGCATGATGAATCACCTCGGTCTATGAGGGCTGTTTGAGATGCCCGTTGGATCATGCCTGCCCAGGCCAAGTTCCCGTTCACACAGGGGATTTATCACTTACCCACAGACCCGCAGCACCTCCTCCAGGGTGGTCAGGCCCTGCTCGACGCGGTCCTGGCCGCAGCGTTGCAGGTCACGCAGGCCGTCGGCCTGTGCCTGCTGGCGCAGGGCGGCCAGGTCGGCGCCCGGGGTGATCCGTTCACGCAGGCTGGCGCTGACCCTGAGCAATTCGAACAACCCTGTGCGGCCCTGGAAACCGCTGCCCCGGCACTGGCGGCAGGGCTGCTCCTGCTGGGCGCTGTCGCGGCAGGCCGGGCACAGTGTGCGCACCAGGCGCTGGGCCAGAACGCCGATCAGCGTGGCCTTGATCAGGTAGTCGGCCACACCCAGTTCCTGCAGGCGGGTAATGGCAGCGCAGGCATCGTTGGTGTGCAGGGTGGACAGCACCAGGTGCCCGGTCAGCGCCGCTTGCACGGCCACCTGCGCGGTCTCGGGGTCACGGATCTCACCGATCATGATGATGTCCGGGTCCTGGCGCAGCAGGGCGCGCACGCCGTCGGCAAAGTTCAGGTCCAGGCCCGGCTGGACCTGCAACTGATTGATGGCGGGCTCCAGGCGTTCGATGGGGTCCTCGATGCTGCACAGGTTCACCTGGGGTGTGGCCAGGTGCCTGAGGCTGGCATACAGCGTACTGGTCTTGCCCGAGCCTGTGGGCCCGGTGACCAGCAGGATGCCCTGGCGCTGTTGCAACAGCGCCTGCCACTGCTGCAGTAGCGAGCCACCCAGCCCCAGGCGTTCGAGGGTGTCATGCCGTTGCCGGGGGTCGAACAGGCGCAGCACCAGCTTCTCGCCGAACGGCGTGGGCAGGGTGGAGAGCCGCAACTCGATGTCCTCCCCACCCGGTAGACGGCTTTTAAGCCGGCCATCCTGGGGCCGGCGTTTCTCCGCCACGTTCATCCGCCCCAGGTGTTTCAGGCGGCTGACCATGGCCAGCGCAACCGCCGCCGGGAAGGCGTAGACCGCGTGCAGCAGGCCGTCGATGCGCAGGCGCAGGTGGCCTTGCGCCTGGCGCGGCTCCAGGTGGATGTCGCTGGCGCCTTGTTCGATGGCGTACTGCAGCATCCAGTCGACGATGTGCACGATGTGGGCGTCGTCGGCACTGGCTTGAGCATGGCTGGCGCCCAGCTCCAGCAGTTGCTCCAGTTCGCCCAGGCGCGGCGACTGCTGCTGCCCGGCACCGTGCACCGAGTGGGCCAGGTCGTAGAAGGTCGTCGCCAGCTGGCGCAGTTGCCTGGGGCTGGCCAGCACCCGGCGTACCTGCTTGCCAAGGCTCAGGGCAAGGTCGGCTTCCCACTCGCGCTGGTAGGGCTGGGCGCTGGCCACGGTAATGCTGCTGTCATCCATGGCCACCGCAAGGATGCCGTGGCGCTGGGCGAATGCCGCAGAGACCAGGTTGCCGAGGCGCGCCAGGTCGATCTGTAGCGGGTCGATGTGCAGGAACGGCTGGCCAGCCTGATGCGCCAGCCAGCGGCAGAGGCTATCCAGCCCGAGGGCCTGGCCTGGGTGCAGTGGGTCTGGCAGGGCCAGGCCGGCAATCAGTTCCAGGGGATGGTCGGCGGGGTGGGACCTTGCCCGTTCGAGTGCTTGCAGGGCATCGCTGGCGGTGATCCGCTGCTCGGCCAGCAGGGCGTCGAGCAGGCGGTTGAGGTCGAGGTCATGGCTATCCTTGGCGAGCATGGCGGCGTCCTGGCCAGGTGATCGAAGGCCCGGAAAGGCTAGCCCGGGCGGCCCACCCGCGGTGCGGCAAAGGATTTCCGGATCTTGCCGCCGGCGGCCTTCAGCTGACTGCCGCGTGCGCCAGGCGCGGCAGGTTGTGCAGGCTGACGTCGGCAACGCAGACCAGGTTGCGCAATTTTTGCGCGATCACTTCGGCGCGGTGCCAGCTCAGGCCGCCGATACCGATCTGCACGTCGAGCAGGTCGTCGCACTGGCTCACCTGCACGCTGTGCGGGGTGAGAAATTGCAGCGCGAACAGGTTCAGCACTCGGCACAGGGTGTCCGGCTCGGCTTCGGCCTGCAGGTGGTAGTGCACGGTGCTGTGCGCGGCCGTGGCGGCCCAGGCGTCGGTGCGGGGCGAAGTGAGGGGGCGTTCGAGTGCGTTCATGCTGGGTCTCCGCGAAAGTGCAGAAATTCTTGCACGTTCGGCGGGGCATATTTTCGCTATGATTCGGCCATTTACGATTTTGACGAATTAGTTAATTCGTTTTATGGCGCGTTGGAGAATCAATCATGCAAAGCGAACTGGACGCCTATGACCGGCGCATTCTCGAGGTACTGCAGGCGGACGCTTCATTGTCCAGTGCGCAGGTTGCCGAGCGCGTCGGACTGTCGCAATCGCCCTGCTGGCGCCGTATCCAGCGCCTGAAAGAGGAGGGGGTGATCCGCGGCCAGGTGACCCTGCTGGATCGCAAGAAGGTGGGGCTGAATACGCAGATCTTCGCCGAGGTGAAGCTCAATGCCCACGGCCGCTCGAACTTCGCCGAGTTCACCGAGGCGATCCGCGGCTTCCCCGAGGTGCTGGAGTGCTACGTGCTGATGGGCTCGGTGGATTTCCTGCTGCGTATTGTCACCCCGGACATCGAAGCCTACGAACGGTTCTTCTTCGAAAAGCTGTCGAATGTGCCGGGGATCCAGGAGGTCAATTCGATCGTGGCCTTGTCCGAGATCAAGTCCACGACCAGCCTGCCCTTAACGCGCTGAGGGCGATTTGAGCAGGTACTTCCAGGCGCGGTTCTGTTCGATGGCACGGGCTTGCTCGATGCGTGCTTCCAGCAGCTCGTCCTTGTGCTCATCGACCAGCGCTTGCTCGGCCAGCTCATGCAGCTTGTTCAGTTCACCGTACAGGCGGTCCTGCTGGGGCAGGTCGAGCACCTGGCGGGCATGGTGCATCCAGGCCTGTACCGACTCGATGCGCGGCAGCTGCTCGGCCAGGTCTTCCGGGCGCTGCACGTACAGCGGCAGCTTGAGGGCGCGGGCTTCTTCGCCGAGCAAGTGCTGCAGCCAGCTGGCCAGTTGCGCCTTGCCCTGGCGTTCGCCACGGCCTTTGCGTTCGACGGTCCAGGCACGGGCGCTCAGCCAGCGCGCGGTCTGCAGGGAGAACTGGCCCCAGCGCGGGTCTTCCAGCTCTTCGGTGAACTGCTCGGGCGCGGCGCGGCGGATGTCTTCGTCCTCGTTGCCGGCCAGCACCAGCGGGCGCCAGTCTTCCAGCAGGGCGTCGAGGCTGGCGCGCAGCTCGCGGGTGGCAGCGCGCGGCGCGGCCTGACCAAGGCTGCCAGTGAGTGCGCGCAGTTCGGCCAGGCAGCGCACCCAGTCCTGCAGCAGGCGCCAGTGGCCGGTGTGGCGGTACTGCTCGGCCAGGCGCTGGCTGCTGCCGAGCAATTGCCAGGCGAGGGCGGCGAAGGCGTCGTCCACTGGCATTTCGGCATCCAGCTCGGCGGTCGGCAGGTCCAGCTCGTAGCTGCCTTCGTCGAGCAGGCGGTAGCCGCGTTCGGCCTTGCTGATGTCACAGGGCATCAGTGGCAGCGTGGCGGCCAGTTCGGCGGCCAGCTCCAGCAGCGCTTCGGGCGCGCCTTCGCGCAGCTCGAGCTCCAGCTCGCAGATGGCTTCCTTGCGTTTGCCGGCGATCACGAAGCCTTGGTCCAGCGCAGCCTCGATCACCACCTTGGCCTTGCCACGGCCCCAGGAAATTTCCGCGTACTCGCGGGTGAAGTCGGTGGTGAACAACGGCTTGATGGTTTTCTTGTCGAGCTCGGCCAGTTGCTCGGGCCAGCAGCTGGCGTCGAGCTTCTTCAGGTCGAGCTTGACCTTGTCCAGCTGCCACTCGTGCTCGTTGCGCTCGGACAGGCCGGCCACGCTCTGGCCGCGGCACTTGAGGGTCTGGATGATCACCTCGCCGTCACGGCGCAGGCGCAGGGCGACCCGGGCGGCGGACAGCTCACGCTCGGGGGTGTCGAAATACTGATTGAGCAGTTCGCGGGTCTGCCAGCCGGACTTGTTGCGCTTTTTCAGCAGCGGGTGCTCGCGTAGGGCGGCAAGGGTCTCGGGGCTGGCGCGGAGTTTGAGTTCGGTTTCAGTGTGCATCGCGGGCTCGCAGGGAGGGGGCATCGTTGCCGGGCAGTCTACAGGAGTCGGCTGTGGCCTGCCGGTTTTGGGGCCGCTTTGCGGCCCATCGCGGGTAAACCCGCTCCCACAGGGATTGCGTGGCACCCGGCAATCGCTTGCTCTGCGCAGGGATGGCATTGTTATGATGAGCTTCGATGCCGTCGAGGAGTCCGCGCATGCCGTTGCCGTCGCTGAAAGACCAGTTCGCCGCCCTGATCGCCGCCCCGTCGGTCAGTTGCACCCAGCCTGCGCTGGACCAGTCCAACCGCCCGGTCATCGACCTGCTGGCCGGTTGGCTGGGCGACCTGGGCTTCAAATGCGAGATCCAGCAGGTCACCCCCGGCAAGTTCAACCTGCTGGCCAGCCGCGGCACCGGCCCGGGCGGGCTGGTGCTGGCGGGGCACAGCGACACCGTGCCCTACGACCCGCAGCTGTGGAAAAGCGACCCGCTGAAGCTGACCGAGGTCGATGGCCGCTGGGTCGGGCTGGGCAGCTGCGACATGAAGGGCTTCTTCGCCCTGGTCATCGACGCGGTGATTCCGCTGCTGGAGCACGACTTCAAGCAACCGCTGCTGATCCTCGCCACCTGCGACGAGGAGAGCTCGATGTCCGGCGCCCGCGCCCTGGCCGAAGCCGGCCAGCCGCTGGGCCGCGCGGCGGTGATCGGCGAGCCCACCGGGCTCAAGCCGATCCGCATGCACAAGGGTATCCTCATGGACCGCATCGACATCCTTGGGCGCAGCGGCCATTCGTCGGACCCGTCCCTCGGCCACAGCGCCCTGGAGGCCATGCATGCGGTGATGGGCGAGTTGATGAGCCTGCGCCGCGGCTGGCAGGAAAAGTACCGCAACCCCCAGTTCACGGTGCCCACGCCAACCCTGAATTTCGGCTGCATCCATGGCGGCGACAACCCCAACCGGATTTGCGGCCAGTGCGCGCTGGAGTTCGACCTGCGCCCGCTGCCGGGCATGGATGTCGAGCAGTTGCGCGCGGCCATTCGCGGCAAACTGGCGCCGTTGGCCGAGCGCCACGAGGTGCGCATCGACTACGCGCCGCTGTTCCCCGAGGTGCCGCCCTTCGAGCAGGCCGCCGACTGCGAACTGGTGCAACTGGCCGAACGTCTGACCGGCCATCGCGCCGAAGCGGTGGCCTTTGGCACCGAAGCGCCTTATCTTCAGCAGCTCGGTTGCCAGACCATCGTGCTCGGCCCAGGCGACATCGCCTGTGCCCACCAGCCTGGCGAGTACCTGGAAATGTCACGTATCGAGCCTACCGTGCGTCTATTGCGTGACCTGATCCGGCACTATTGCCTGAGCTAAACGTCCATTGAGCTGATTCGTTCCTGCCTAGAGGAGACCGCGCGTGACCGCAAGCCTGTTCCGACGATGACTTTCGAACGTTGTGCGCCTTTTCGTTCTCCGTTCACTTATCCACAGGCCTCGTCATGCCCGATTACGTCAACTGGCTGCGCCATGCTTCTCCCTACATCAACGCCCACCGCGACTGCACCTTCGTGGTCATGCTCCCGGGCGATGGTGTGGAACACCCGAACTTCGGCAATATCGTCCACGACCTGGTGCTGTTGCACAGCCTCGGCGTGCGGCTGGTGCTGGTGCACGGCTCGCGCCCGCAGATCGAAAGCCGCCTGGCCGCCCGCGGCCTGACCCCGCACTATCACCATGGCTTGCGGATCACCGACGCGGCCACCCTCGACTGCGTGATCGATGCGGTCGGCGCCCTGCGCCTGGCCATCGAGGCACGCCTGTCGATGGACATGGCGGCTTCGCCGATGCAGGGCTCGCGCCTGCGCGTGGCTTCCGGCAACCTGGTCACCGCGCGGCCGATCGGCGTGCTGGAGGGGGTCGATTACCACCACACCGGCGAAGTGCGCCGGGTCGACCGCAAGGGCATCAACCGCCTGCTCGATGAGCGCTCCATCGTGCTGCTGTCGCCCCTGGGCTACTCGCCGACCGGCGAGATCTTCAACCTGGCCTGCGAAGACGTGGCCACCCGCGCCGCGATCGAGCTGGGTGCCGACAAGCTGCTGCTGTTCGGCGCCGAACCCGGCCTGCTGGATGAGAAGGGGCAACTGGTACGCGAACTGCGCCCGCAACACATTGCGCCGCACCTGCAGCGCTTGGGCAGCGATTACCAGGCGGAATTGCTGGACGCGGCCGCCGAGGCCTGCAAGGGCGGGGTGGCGCGCAGCCATATCGTCAGCTACGCCGAAGATGGCGCGCTGCTGACCGAGCTGTTCACCCGCGGTGGCGGCGGCACGCTGGTGTCCCAGGAGCAGTTCGAAGTGGTGCGCGAGGCGACCATCGACGATGTCGGTGGCCTGCTGGATTTGATCAGCCCGCTGGAAGAGCAGGGCATCCTGGTGCGCCGTTCGCGCGAGGTGCTGGAGCGGGAGATCGAGCAGTTCAGCGTGGTCGAACGCGAGGGCATGATCATCGCCTGTGCGGCGCTGTACCCGATTGCCGATTCCGAGGCGGGGGAGCTGGCGTGCCTGGCGGTGAACCCGGAGTACCGGCATGGCGGGCGTGGCGACGAGTTGCTCGAGCGCATCGAGGCGCGGGCTCGGCAGTTGGGGTTGAAGACCTTGTTCGTGCTGACGACCCGGACCGCGCACTGGTTCCGCGAACGTGGCTTTGCGCCCTGTGGCGTGGAGCAGCTGCCGGCGGCGCGGGCGTCGCTGTATAACTTCCAGCGTAATTCGAAAATTTTCGAGAAGCCGCTCTGACGACATCGCGGGGCAAGCCCGCTCCCACGTCGAACAGCGTGGGAGCGGGCTTGCCCCGCGATGCGATCTTGAAACAAAACGCCGCCCCTGAGGGCGGCGTTTTCGTTTACACGGTATGCAGGTACCAGTTGTACTCGAGGTCGGAGATCGAATGCTCGAACTCCTCCAGCTCGCTCTCCTTGCACGCGACGAAGATGTCGATGTACTTCGGATCGATGTACTTGTTGAGGATCTCGCTGTCGTCCAGCTCGCGCAGGGCATCGCGCAGGTTGTTCGGCAGGCTCTGCTCCAGCTGCTCGTACGAGTTGCCTTCGATCGGCTCACCCGGTTCGACCTGGTTGGTCAGACCGTGGTGCACGCCGGCCAGTACGGCCGCCATCATCAGGTACGGGTTGGCATCGGCACCGGCGACGCGGTGTTCGATGCGCACCGAGTCCGGCGAACCTGTAGGTACACGCAGGGCCACGGTGCGGTTGTCCAGGCCCCAGCTCGGCGCGTTGGGCACGTAGAACTGCGCGCCGAAGCGGCGGTACGAGTTGACGTTGGGGCAGAGGAACGCCATCGAGGCGGGCAGGGTCTCGAGCACACCGCCGACAGCGTGACGTAGCGCGGCGTTCTGCTCGGGATCCTCGCTGGTGAAGATGTTGTTGCCATCTTTGTCCAGCACGGAGATGTGTACATGCAGGCCGTTGCCTGCCTGGCCCGGGTAGGGCTTGGCCATGAAGGTGGTGTCCATTTCATGGTCGTAGGCGATGTTCTTGATCAGCCGCTTGAGCAGCACCGCGTAGTCACAGGCCTTGAGCGGGTCGGCAACGTGATGCAGGTTGACTTCGAACTGTGCCGGGGCGCTTTCCTTGACGATCGCGTCGGCCGGGATGCCCTGCTCTTTCGCGCCTTCGAGGATGTCCTGCAGGCAGTCGGCGTATTCGTCGAGGTCGTCGATCAGGTACACCTGGGTCGACTGCGGGCGCTTGCCCGAAATCGGCGAGCGTGGCGGCTGCGGGCGGCCGTTCACGTTCTCCTGGTCGATCAGGTAGAACTCCAGCTCGAAAGCGGCGCAGATGGTCAGGCCCATGTCGGTGAACTTGCTCACCACCTGGCGCAACACTTCACGCGGGTCGGCGAAGAACGGCTCGCCTTCGAGTTCGTGCATGGTCATCAGCAATTGCGCGGTAGGGCGCTTCTGCCAGGGCTCGTTGCACAGGGTGTCGGGGATCGGGTAGCAGATGCGGTCGGCATCGCCGATGTCCAGACCGAGGCCCGTGCTTTCGACGGTCGAACCGTTGATGTCGAGGGCGAAGAGGGAGGCCGGCAGGTTGATGCCTTTCTCGTAAACCTTGTGCAGGCTCGTGCGCTCGATGCGCTTGCCACGAACCACACCATTCATATCTGCAATCAGAAGGTCAACGTAGAGAACCTCAGGATGTTCCTTAAGGAACGCGTTCGCTTCGTTAAGCTGAACGGCACGCGGGGGTACCGACATGATGCAACACCTTTGTTGTTAAAAATATCAATCAAGGGGGGCTTGCAACCCCAGTCAATCGGAAAGACCGGGTTAAGTCAAGCCAGCCCCATGATGCCCTGAAATGGCACGTCTACGGCAGATTTGCTGCATATCGGGGCGTGCCATTATCCGCTATTTTCGTGCTGAAGGGTTATCCAGAGCGGGCCGTGTTTTATTTTTTACGGAGTGGTTGTGTAAAAAAATGAACAAGGCTAAGCTCGGTCACAACCCAAAACACAATAATACGAGGGTCACATGGTCCGCCTGTCGAGACCTGCCAGCACCGCATGCACGGTGCGCTCAGGTACATCTCCCGGTTACCGTCCGATCATTGCACGCCTGCAACAGTGGGTGGCCGCAGTGGCCGCAATAATTGACGGTTCGCACAAAAAAACCATGCCTCGTAATGCGTTACTGCAAGTCTTCCTTTCTATCTGCCCTTTGCTTTCACCACGGAGCCACTCTTATGGAGTGTATCCACTGGCGTCCTGCGCGCAGGTTTTTGCTTTAGCCAGGCACTCCATCCAGAATCAAGGCGCGGGCCTGTCCAGGCCCCTCGGCGCTGTGTGCGCCGACTTTGACCGACGCCAGGCGTCAATGGCAGCCGGTTCCCTGCAACCGGGCCACATTACCTCCTGAGGTATTTATGAGTAACAACCTCGACCAGCTCACCGATTGGTTGAAAGAGCACAAGATCACCGAAGTGGAATGCCTGATCAGCGACCTGACCGGCATCACCCGCGGCAAGATCTCGCCAACCAACAAGTTCATCGCCGAAAAAGGCATGCGCCTGCCCGAGAGCGTGCTGCTGCAGACCGTGACCGGCGATTACGTCGACGACGACATCTATTACGAACTGCTCGACCCGGCCGACATCGACATGATCTGCCGCCCCGACGAGAACGCGGTGTTTCTCGTGCCCTGGGCCATCGAGCCGACCGCCCAGGTGATCCACGACACCTACGACAAGAAGGGCAACCCGGTCGAGCTGTCGCCGCGCAACGTGCTCAAGAAAGTCCTCAAGCTCTACGCCGACAAGGGCTGGCAGCCAATCGTCGCGCCAGAGATGGAGTTCTACCTGACCAAGCGCAGCGAAGACCCGGACTTCCCGCTGCAGCCGCCGGTAGGCCGCTCCGGCCGCCCGGAAACCGGCCGCCAGTCGTTCTCGATCGAGGCCGCCAACGAATTCGACCCGCTGTTCGAGGACGTCTATGACTGGTGCGAACTGCAGCAGCTCGACCTCGACACCCTGATCCACGAAGATGGCACCGCGCAGATGGAAATCAACTTCCGTCACGGCGACGCCCTGCACCTGGCCGACCAGATCCTGGTGTTCAAGCGCACCATGCGCGAGGCGGCGCTCAAGCACAACGTGGCCGCCACCTTCATGGCCAAGCCGATGACCGGCGAGCCGGGCAGTGCCATGCACCTGCACCAGAGCGTGGTCGATGCCGCCACCGGCAAGAACATCTTCTCCAATGCCGATGGCAGCATGAGCGAGCTGTTCCTCAACCACATCGGCGGTCTGCAGAAGTTCATCCCCGAGGCGCTGCCGCTGTTCGCCCCCAACGTCAACTCGTTCCGCCGCTTCCTGCCGGACACCTCGGCGCCGGTGAACGTCGAGTGGGGTGAAGAGAACCGCACCGTCGGCCTGCGCGTACCGGATGCCGGCCCGCAGAACCGCCGGGTCGAGAACCGCCTGCCGGGCGCCGACGCCAACCCGTACCTGGCCATCGCCGCCAGCCTGCTGTGCGGCTACATCGGCATGGTCGAAGGCATCCAGGCCAGCGCGCCGGTGCAGGGCCGCGGCTACGAGCGCCGTAACCTGCGCCTGCCGCTGACCATCGAGGATGCCCTCGAACGCATGGAAATCAGCCGGGCACTGGAGCAGTACCTGGGCAAGAAATTCATTGCCGGCTACGTCGCCACCAAGCGCGCCGAGCATGAAAACTTCAAGCGCGTCATCAGCTCCTGGGAGCGAGAGTTCCTGCTGTTTGCTGTGTGATCAACCCTGAGGCCGCCAGGGCGCGGCCACCGGACCATGGAGAAGCACATGAGCGTCAACAACCCGCAAACCCGTGAATGGCAGACCCTGAGCGGCGAGCACCACCTTGCACCTTTCAGCGACTACAAGCAGCTGAAGGAGAAGGGGCCGCGCATCATCACCAAGGCGCAGGGCGTGCATTTGTGGGACAGCGAGGGCCACAAGATCCTCGACGGCATGGCCGGCCTGTGGTGCGTGGCGGTGGGCTATGGCCGTGAAGAACTGGTGCAGGCGGCAGAAAAGCAGATGCGCGAGCTGCCGTACTACAACCTGTTCTTCCAGACCGCCCACCCGCCCGCGCTGGAGCTGGCCAAGGCGATCACCGACGTGGCGCCCGAGGGCATGACCCATGTGTTCTTCACCGGCTCCGGCTCCGAAGGCAACGACACCGTGCTGCGCATGGTCCGCCACTACTGGGCGCTCAAGGGCAAGCCGCACAAGCAGACCATCATCAGCCGCATCAACGGCTACCACGGCTCCACCTTCGCCGGCGTGTGCCTGGGCGGCATGAGCGGAATGCACGAGCAGGGCGGCCTGCCGATCCCAGGCATCGTGCACATTCCTCAGCCGTACTGGTTCGGCGAGGGCGGCGACATGAGCCCCGACGACTTCGGCGTGTGGGCTGCCGAGCAGCTTGAGAAAAAGATTCTGGAGGTGGGCGAAGACAACGTCGCCGCCTTCATCGCCGAGCCGATCCAGGGCGCCGGCGGCGTGATCATCCCGCCAGAGACCTACTGGCCGAAGGTCAAGGAGATCCTGGCGAAGTACGACATCCTGTTCGTCGCCGACGAAGTGATCTGTGGTTTCGGCCGCACCGGCGAGTGGTTCGGCTCCGACTACTACGACCTTGCGCCCGACCTGATGACCATCGCCAAGGGCCTGACCTCCGGTTACATCCCCATGGGCGGTGTGATCGTGCGTGACAAGGTGGCCAAGGTGATCAGCGAAGGTGGCGACTTCAACCACGGCTTCACCTATTCCGGCCACCCGGTGGCGGCCGCGGTGGGCCTGGAAAACCTGCGCATCCTGCGCGACGAGCACATCGTCGAGAAGGCGCGCACGGAAGTGGCACCCTACTTGCAAAAACGACTGCGTGAGCTGCAGGACCACCCACTGGTGGGCGAAGTGCGCGGCCTGGGCCTGCTCGGCGCGATCGAGCTGGTCAAGGACAAGGCCACCCGCAGCCGTTACGAGGGCAAGGGCGTGGGCATGGTCTGCCGCAACTTCTGCTTCGAAAACGGCCTGATCATGCGCGCCGTGGGCGACACCATGATCATCGCCCCGCCGCTGGTGATTACCCATGCCGAGGTGGACGAACTGGTGGAGAAGGCGCGCAAGTGCCTGGATTTGACGTACGAAGCGATCAAATGACGGTCTGCTAGGCTGGCGAGGTGACATTAAGTCATTACAAGGCTCTGGTTGTGTTGAAACAGCGCCTTGTAACTTGCCAGACTAACGGCTGTTTCAGTCGCCCAGCGCGTGCACCGTGGGCCCTGGCTGCTGAACAGATGGCTTGATAATAAATTCTGGAGCATTACGCATGAAGAAATTGGGCAAGACGCTGCTGGCCGCCGCCCTGATGGGTGCCGTGGCGACCGCTGTTCAGGCTGATGACAAAGTGCTGCACGTCTACAACTGGTCGGACTACATCGCCCCGGACACCGTGGCCAACTTCGAGAAGCAGACGGGCATCAAGGTCGTCTACGACGTCTTCGACAGCAACGAAACCCTCGAAGCCAAGCTGCTGGCGGGCAAGTCGGGCTACGACATCGTCGTGCCGTCCAACAACTTCCTGGCCAAGCAGATCAAGGCTGGCGTCTACCAGGAGCTGGACCGTTCCAAGCTGCCCAACTGGAAAAACCTCGACCCGGCCCTGCTCAAGGCCGTCGGCGACGCCAGCGACCCGGGCAACAAGTTCGCCTTCCCGTACATGTGGGGCTCCATCGGCATCGGCTACAACCCGGAGAAGGTCAAGGCCGCGCTGGGCGTGGACAAGATCGACTCGTGGGACGCCGTGTTCAAGCCTGAGAACATCGCCAAGCTCAAGAGCTGCGGCGTGAGCTTCCTCGATGCACCGACCGAGATGATCCCGGCCGCGCTGCACTACCTGGGCAAGCCAAGCGACAGCACCAAGAAGGAAGACCTGAAGGCCGCCGAAGACCTGTTCCTCAAGATCCGTCCTTCGATCACCTACTTCCACTCCTCCAAGTACATCTCCGACCTGGCCAACGGCAACATCTGCGTGGCCGTGGGTTACTCGGGTGACCTGGAGCAGTCCAAGGCCCGTGCCCACGAGGCCGGCGACAAGGTCAAGCTGAGCTACACCATTCCCAAGGAAGGTGCCGGCACCTTCTACGACATGGTCGCCATTCCGAAGGACGCCGAGAACGTCGAAGCGGCCTACAAGTTCATGGACTACCTGCTGCAACCGGAAGTGATGGCCGGCATTACCAATGCCGTGCGCTTCCCGAACGGCAACAAGGCGGCCACCCAGTTCGTGGACAAGGACATCACCAGCGACCCGGCCATCTACCCGTCCGATGAAGTGAAGGCACAGCTGTACGCCATCAAGGCGCCGGAGAAGTCTGCCCAGCGCGACATCACCCGTAGCTGGACCAAGATCAAGTCGGGCAAGTAAGCCCGATGCGGGACCCTCTGGGCCGGGCCTTTGCGGCCCAGAGGCAGCTTTAGGCAAATAAGTTTGCGGCATCGAAGCCGTGAAGGTAAGTTGCGCGCCGGTTTTGCGTGAGCGGCCAGGTTTTCCGCCCGCAAAGGCACTGATTGTAAGGAGCCCCCACTTGTCTATATCTGTATTGCGCAAGGCCTTGATGGCTGGAGCGGGCCTGACGCTGGCTTGCAGCGTCCAAGCGGCGCCCACGGTGCATATCTACAACTGGTCCGACTACATCGGGCCGACCACCCTCGCGGATTTCGAGAAAGAAACCGGTATCAAGCCGGTGCAGGACGTGTTCGATTCCAACGAAACCCTGGAAGGCAAACTGCTGGCCGGCAAGACCGGCTATGACGTAGTCGTGCCGTCCAACCATTTCCTCGGCAAGCAGATCAAGGCGGGCGCGTTCCAGAAGCTCGACAAGGGTCTGCTGCCCAACTATGCCAACCTCGACCCGGTGCTGATGAAGCGCCTCGAGAAGAACGACCCGGGCAATCAGTACGCGGTGCCCTACCTATGGGGTACCAACGGCATCGGCTACAACGTCGAGAAGGTCAAGGCGGTGCTGGGCACCGACAAGATCGACTCCTGGGCCGTGCTGTTCGAGCCCGAGAACATGAAGAAGCTCAGCAAATGCGGCGTGGCCTTCCTCGACTCGGCCGACGAGATGCTCCCGGCGGTGCTCAACTACATGGGCCTGAGCCCCAACAGCACCGACCCTGAAGACTACAAGAAGGCCGAGGCCAAGCTGTTGGCCGTGCGCCCTTACGTGACCTACTTCCACTCTTCGAAATACATCACCGACCTGGCCAACGGCGACATCTGCGTCGCGGCAGGCTTCTCCGGTGACGTGTTCCAGGCCAAGGCCCGCGCTGCTGAAGCGAAGAAGGGCGTGAACCTGGCCTACGCAATCCCGAAAGAAGGCGGCAACCTCTGGTTCGATGTGCTGGCGATCCCCAAGGACGCCAAGAACCTCAAAGAGGCCCACGCCTTCATCAACTATTTGCTGAAGCCTGAGGTTATCGCCCAGGTCAGTGATTACGTCGGTTACGCCAACCCGAACCCCAAGGCTGGCGACCTGATGGACCAGGCCGTGAGGACTGACGCCGCGGTTTACCCACCGCAGGAAGTGCTGGACAAGATGTTCGTCAACGCAGAGTTGCCACCCAAGGTGCAGCGCCTGATGACCCGCAGCTGGACCAAGGTCAAGTCGGGCAAGTAACAACAATCCAGGCCCGCCACGGCCCCTGTAGCAACAGGCCGTGTGGGCATATAAATCTTGTTGGGAGTTTCACTCATGGCAGTTGCCTCCGGTGCCTATAAGAAAGCCCTCGAGGGTGGCCAGCAACCCAAGCAGGTGCTGGTCAAGATCGACCGGGTCACGAAGAAGTTCGACGAAACCATAGCCGTGGACGATGTGTCCCTGGAAATCCGCAAAGGCGAGATCTTCGCCCTGCTGGGTGGCTCCGGTTCCGGTAAATCGACCCTGCTGCGCATGCTCGCCGGCTTCGAGCGCCCGACCGAGGGGCGGATCTTCCTCGACGGTGTCGACATCACCGACATGCCGCCCTACGAGCGGCCGATCAACATGATGTTCCAGTCCTACGCGCTGTTCCCGCACATGACCGTGGCGCAGAACATCGCCTTCGGTCTGCAGCAGGACAAGATGCCCAAGGCCGAGATCGACGCCCGCGTGGCCGAGATGCTCAAGCTGGTGCACATGACTCAGTACGCCAAGCGCAAGCCGCACCAGCTGTCCGGTGGCCAGCGCCAGCGTGTGGCCCTGGCCCGTTCGCTGGCCAAGCGCCCCAAGCTGCTGCTGCTCGACGAACCGATGGGCGCGCTGGACAAGAAGCTGCGCTCGCAGATGCAACTGGAGCTGGTGGAGATCATCGAGCGCGTGGGCGTGACCTGCGTGATGGTGACCCACGACCAGGAAGAGGCCATGACCATGGCCCAGCGCATCGCCATCATGCACCTGGGCTGGATTGCCCAGATCGGCAGCCCGATCGACATCTATGAAACCCCGACCAGCCGCCTGGTCTGCGAGTTCATCGGCAACGTCAACCTGTTCGAAGGTGAAGTGGTCGAAGACGCCGAAGGCCACGCCGTCATTGCCAGCCCGGAGCTGGAGCGCAAGATCTACGTCGGCCACGGCATCACCACCTCGGTGGAAGACAAGCACATCACCTACGCCCTGCGCCCGGAGAAACTGCTGGTCACCACCACGCAGCCAACCTGCGAGCACAACTGGTCGCGTGGCAAGGTTCACGACATCGCCTACCTCGGTGGCCACTCGGTGTTCTACGTCGAGCTGCCCAGTGGCAAGGTCGTCCAGTCGTTCGTCGCCAACGCCGAGCGTCAGGGCACCCGCCCTACCTGGGGTGACGAAGTGTACGTGTGGTGGGAAGACGACAGCGGCGTGGTACTGCGGTCATGAAACTGCGCAAGCTCAAGCGAGCCTTCCAGCGCCTGACCCCGGAGGGGCGGCACCTGGTGATCGGCGTGCCGTTCATCTGGCTGTTCCTGTTCTTCATGCTGCCGTTCTTCATCGTGTTGAAGATCAGCTTCGCCGAAGCCGACGTGGCGATCCCGCCCTACACCGAGATCTACACCTATCTCGAAGGCAAGGTGCAGCTGGTGCTGAACCTGGCCAACTATGGCCTGCTCACCGAAGACGAGCTGTACATCTCGGCCTACCTCGGTTCGTTGAAGGTCGCCCTGTTCAGCACCCTGTTGTGCCTGCTGATCGGCTACCCGATGGCCTATGCCATCTCCAAAGCCAAGAAGGAGTCGCAGACCGTCCTGCTGCTGCTGATCATGATGCCGACCTGGACCGCGATCCTGATCCGCGTCTACGCCTGGATGGGCATCCTCAGCAACAACGGGCTGCTCAACAGCTTCCTGCTGTGGCTGGGGCTGATCGACCAGCCGCTGCAGATCCTCAACACCAACCTGGCGGTGTATATCGGCGTGGTCTATTCGTACCTGCCGTTCATGATCCTGCCGCTGTACGCCAACCTGGTGAAGCACGACGAAAGCCTGCTCGAGGCAGCATCGGACCTGGGTTCGAGCACCTTCAACAGCTTCTGGAAGATCACCGTGCCGCTGTCCAAGAACGGCATCATCGCCGGTTGCATGCTGGTGTTCATCCCGGTGGTGGGCGAGTTCGTGATTCCTGAACTGCTCGGCGGCCCGGAAACCCTGATGATCGGCAAGGTGCTGTGGCAGGAGTTCTTCAACAACCGTGACTGGCCGGTAGCGTCCGCGCTGGCAGTGGTGATGCTGGCGATCCTGATCGTGCCCATCCTGCTGTTCAACCGCAGCCAGGCCAAAGAGATGGAGGGTCGGGCATGAAACGCTTCAGTTTCTCCAACCTGATGCTGATCATCGGCTTGCTGTTCATCTACCTGCCGATGCTGATCCTGGTGATCTACTCGTTCAACGCCTCCAAACTGGTGACGGTGTGGGGCGGCTGGTCGGTGAAGTGGTACGTCGGCCTGCTCGACAACAGCCAGCTGATGGGTTCGGTGATGCGCTCGCTGGAGATCGCCTGCTACACGGCGGTCGCCGCCGTGGCACTGGGCACCCTGGCGGCCTTCGTGCTGACCCGGGTCACCCGCTTCAAGGGCCGCACGCTGTTCGGTGGCCTGGTCACCGCGCCGCTGGTAATGCCCGAGGTGATCACCGGTCTGTCGCTGTTGCTGCTGTTCGTGGCCATGGCGCAGATGATCGGCTGGCCCCAGGAGCGTGGCATCGTCACCATCTGGATCGCCCACACCACGTTCTGCGCCGCCTACGTGGCGGTGGTGGTGTCGGCGCGCCTGCGTGAGCTGGACCTGTCGATCGAAGAAGCGGCCATGGACCTGGGTGCCAAGCCGTGGAAGGTGTTCTTCCTGATCACCATCCCGATGATCGCGCCATCGTTGGCGGCGGGCGGCATGATGTCGTTCGCCCTGTCGCTGGACGACCTGGTGCTGGCCAGCTTCGTGTCCGGCCCCGGCTCGACCACGCTGCCGATGGAAGTGTTCTCGGCCGTGCGCCTCGGTGTTAAGCCCGAGATCAACGCCGTGGCCAGCCTGATCCTGCTGTCGGTGTCGCTGGTGACCTTCCTGGTCTGGTACTTCAGCCGCCAGGCCGAAGAACGTCGCCGCAAGGCGATCCAGCAGGCCATCGAAGAAGGCGCCGCGGCCAACGTTTCGCAGCCGCAGGTGCGTCGCCCCGCTCAGGTCGCCACTTCGGCCTGAGTCCTTCGCGGGTAAACCCGCTCCCACAGGGACGGCGGTGTCCTCGGACATGGCGCCAGCCCTGTGGGAGCGGGTTCACCCGCGAATCACCCGGCACAGGTTCAAAGCCAGACCGCATCCCAATGCGGGTACTCCCTGATACTTCCCACCAGCCCAGCCCGCAATGGATTGGCAACGATGTACCTGGCAACCCATCTCACATCCTGGTCTCGACGTAGTGCCCTGTCCTGATAGCCGGGCTGCCATACCGGGTCCTGCTCAACCCCCCGACTTATGCAAGGCCAGGCTCGAGCGCGATTTGAATCTGCGCATCAGCGTGGCAAGCGTCACCGAATGCAGTTCGATAAGCCAATGCAGATGGTCTGGCATGACTACCCACGCCAGCGATTGGCAAGCTTGTTCCTGGTCTGATTTGCGCAGTTCGTTGATGACGAGCCGGGCATTGTGAAAATCCATGAACAATGGTTTTCGTTGGTGGGTGAGGGTGGTCAGTAAATAGATCCGGCCCGGTTCAGAGAACCGTCCTCGGCGGAGCAGATACGACTGGGCCAGGCTCATGCAGGTCGTCCTTGAATAGGGGCTCGCCATGAACACTAGTGGCGCGTCTTGAAACCACGCGTGGCTGATGTTTTCAGAATGTGGCAGCGGTCGTAGACCATTGATCCAGCTCGGCCCTGTGGGAGCGGCTTTAGCCGCGAAGCGGGCAACGCGGTGCTTGGCACCGGCTAAGCCGGTGTTCGCGGGTAAACCCGCTCCCACAGTTACCGCGCCAGATTTCAGATTTGATGCAAGACAGTTGCTAGCACAGGGGAATTGCCCACCGTCCCATGCCGTTTGTCGATCCCTGATCTACGCTTCTCCCACGCGTCGTACAAACCATTCGTACAAGCGAGGAGCCTGCATGTCGGTATCGCATCCGATCATGGTCGGTGGCCTGGGGCTGTTGTTGATGCTTGCGGGCTGTGACAAGGAAGAAGCCGCCCCGGTATTGCCCAAGGTTGCGGTGCAACAAGTCCAACCTACCGATTTCGCCGCCCGGGTCACCCTCACCGGCGACGTGCAGGCGCGGGTGCAGACCGACCTGTCGTTTCGCGTGGGCGGCAAGATCATTTCCCGCAGCGTCGATGTGGGCGACCACGTCAAGGCCAACCAGGTGCTCGCGCGCCTGGACCCGAAAGACCTGCAGAACACCGTCGACTCGGCCAAGGCCGAGGTGTTCGCCGAACAGGCGCGGGTGACCCAGAGCAGCGCCGCGTTCATCCGCCAGCAGAAGCTGCTGCCCAAGGGCTACACCAGCCAGAGCGAATACGATTCCGCCGAAGCCGCCCTGCGCAGCAGCCAGAGCGCGCTCAAGGCGGCCCAGGCGCAGTTGGCCAATGCCAACGAGCAGCTGAGCTATACCGCCCTGGTGTCCGAGGCCGATGGCGTGATCACCGCGCGCCAGGCCGAAGTGGGGCAGGTGGTGCAGGCCACCATGCCGATCTTCAGCCTGGCGGTGGACGGCGACCGCGACGCGGTGTTCAACGTGTACGAATCCCTGCTGGTCAAGCCGCCCAGTGACGAAGGCGTGGTGGTCAGCCTGCTGGACAACCCGGCGGTGAAGGCCGAAGGCCGGGTTCGCGAGATCACCCCGACAGTGTCCGCCGAAAGCGGCACGGTGCAGGTCAAGGTGGCCCTGCGCAACGTGCCGGCCGGCATGCAACTCGGTTCGCCGGTGACCGCCACCGGCAACGCCCAGGGCCGACCAAGCATCGAGTTGCCCTGGGCCGCGCTGACCAAGGCGCTGCATGAGCCCGCAGTGTGGGTGGTGGGCGAGGGCGACAAGGTCGAGCTGCGCAAGGTTCAGGTGTCGCGCTACCTCACCGGCAAGGTGGTGATCGCCGACGGTATCAAGGGCGGCGAGACCGTCGTGGTGGGCGGCGGGCAGTTGCTGCACCCCGGCATGCAGGTGGTGAAAGTCACCGCCAAGGACGGAGGGGCCGCACCATGAAACGCCAGTTGTCGATCCTCTGCGCCAGCCTGTTGCTCGGTGCCTGCGGCGGCGAAGAGATGGCGCCGGAGATGATCCGCCCCGTGCTGTCGACGCTGGTCGAGCCGCAAGTGCAATCGCAACTGGGGCGTTTCGCCGGCACCATCCAGGCGCGCTTCGAAAGCACCCTCGGTTTTCGCGTGTCTGGGCGTATCGCCCGGCGCTGGCTGGATGTCGGTGCCCGGGTGCAGCCCGGCGATACCCTGGCCACCCTCGACCCTACCGATCAACAGAACCAGCTGCGCGCCGCCGAAGGCGACCTGGCCAAGGTCCAGGCGCAGTGGATCAACGCCCAGGCCAACGCGCGCCGCCAGCAGCAGCTGTACGACCGTGGCGTGGGCGCCCAGGCCCAACTGGATATCGCCCAGACCGACCTGAAGACCACCAGCGCGGCGCTGGAGCAGGCCCGCTCGGCGGTCAGCCAGGCCCGCGACCAGTTGGACTACAGCACCCTGCGCACCGACCATGCCGCCGTGGTCACCGCCTGGCAGGCCGAAGCCGGGCAGACCGTCAGCGCAGGCCAGGCCGTGGTCACCCTGGCACGCCCGGACGTCAAGGAAGCGGTGATCGACCTGCCGATCCCCCTGGCCGAGCAGTTGACCAAGAGCCTGACCTTCACCGTGGCCTCGCAGCTCGACCCGAGCATCAACACCACCGCCACCTTGCGCGAGCTCGAGCCCCAGGCCGACGCCACCACCCGCACCCGGCGTGCCCGGCTGACCCTGGCCAGCACCCCGGATGCGTTCCACCTGGGCACCGCGATCAGCGTCACCCTGAGTTCGGCGGTGAGCCCGCGCAGCGAGCTGCCACTGACCGCGCTGCTCGAACGCGATGGCAAGACCCAGGTGTGGGTCGTCGACCCGCAACAGAAAACCGTGGCCACCCGTGACGTCGCGCTGCTCGAACGCACCGCCGACCGCATCGTCCTGGCGTCCGGCGTGCAGCCCGGGGAGCGGGTGGTGACGGCCGGTGTGAACAGCCTCAAGCCTGGCCAGAAAGTGACCTTCGACGAGGACCCGCAATGAAAGGAAGCTTCAACCTCTCGGAGTGGGCCCTCAAGCACCAGTCCTTCGTCTGGTACCTGATGTTCGTCGGCGTGCTGATGGGCATCTTTTCGTACTTCAACCTGGGCCGTGAGGAAGACCCGTCCTTCACCATCAAGACCATGGTGATCCAGAGCCGCTGGCCGGGTGCGACCCAGGACGAAACGCTCTACCAGATCACCGACCGTATCGAGAAGAAGCTCGAAGAACTCGATTCGCTCGACTACGTGAAGAGCTACACCCGCCCTGGCGAGTCCACGGTCTATGTCTACCTGCGCGACACCACCAAGGCCAAGGACATTCCCGAGATCTGGTACCAGGTGCGCAAGAAGATCCAGGATATTCGCGGGCAGTTCCCCCAGGGCATCCAGGGCCCGGCCTTCAACGACGAGTTCGGCGACGTGTTCGGCTCGATCTACGCCTTCACCGCCGACGGCCTGACCCTGCGCCAGTTGCGCGACTATGTGGAGGTGGCCCGCGCCGAAGTTCGCGAGGTGCCCAACATCGGCAAGATCGAGCTGGTCGGCACCCAGGACGAGGTGCTCTACCTGAACTTCTCGACCCGCAAGCTGGCGGCCCTGGGCATCGACCAGCGCCAGGCCATGCAGGCCCTGCAACAACAGAACGCGGTGACCCCGGCCGGGGTGATCGAGGCGGGGCCGGAGCGCATCTCGGTGCGCACCACCGGGCAGTTCGCCTCGGAGAAAGACCTGGAAACGGTGAACTTGCGCATCAACGACCGGTTCTTCCGTCTGGCCGACATCGCCGACATCGAGCGCGGCTACGTCGACCCGCCTTCGCCGATGTTCCGCTACAACGGCCAGACCGCCATTGGCCTGGCGATCGGCATGAAGGCCGGCAGCAACATCGAGGTGTTCGGCGCGGCGCTGAAAGAGAAGATGGACAAGGTGGTGCGCGACCTGCCGGTCGGCGTGGGCGTGCACAATGTGTCCGACCAGGCCGTGGTGGTCAAGCAGGCGGTCGGCGGCTTCACCAGCGCGCTGTTCGAGGCCGTGGTGATCGTGCTCGCCGTGAGCTTCGTCAGCCTCGGCATACGCGCGGGGCTGGTGGTGGCCTGCTCGATTCCGCTGGTGCTGGCCATGGTCTTCGTGTTCATGGAGTACAGCGACATCACCATGCAGCGAATCTCGCTCGGCGCGCTGATCATCGCCCTGGGCCTGCTGGTGGACGATGCGATGATCACCGTCGAGGTGATGGTCACGCGGCTGGAGATGGGCGAGACCAAGGAGCAAGCGGCCACGTTCGCCTACACCTCGACGGCCTTCCCGATGCTTACCGGCACCCTGGTGACGGTGGCCGGCTTCGTGCCCATCGGCCTCAACGCCAGCTCCGCGGGCGAATACACCTATACCCTGTTCGCAGTGATCGCCGTGGCCCTGATCGTGTCCTGGGTGGTGGCGGTATTCTTCGCCCCGGTACTCGGCGTGCACATCCTCAATAGCAAGGTAAAGGCCCACGAGGCCAAGCCCGGGCGCCTCGACCGGGCGTTCGAGGGCGGGCTGCTGTGGTGCATGCGCAATCGCTGGCTGACCATCATCGGCACCATCGTCCTGTTCGCCTTGGCGCTTTTCTGCATGCGCTTCGTGCAGAACCAGTTCTTCCCGTCCTCGGACCGCCCGGAAATCCTCGTCGACCTCAACCTGCCGCAGAATGCCTCGATCGAGGAAACGCGCAAGGTGGTCGACCGCCTGGAGGCCAGGATCAAGGACGACCCGGACCTGGTGCGCTGGAGCACCTACATCGGCCAGGGCGCGATTCGTTTCTACCTGCCCCTCGACCAGCAGTTGCAGAACCCCTACTACGCCCAGCTGGTGATCGTCAGCAAGGGCTTCGAAGAGCGCCAGGGCATGATGGAGCGCCTGCAGAAGCTGCTGCATGAGGAATTCGTCGGCGTGGGCACCAACGTGCAGTCGCTGGAGATGGGCCCGCCGGTGGGGCGGCCGATTCAGTACCGGGTCAGCGGCAAGGACATCGACCAGGTGCGCCGGCATGCCATCGAGCTGGCAACCTTCCTCGACAGCAACGAGCACATCGGCGAGATGATCTACGACTGGAACGAGCCCGGGAAAGTGCTGCGCATCGAGATCGCCCAGGACAAGGCCCGCCAGCTGGGTCTGTCGTCCGAGGATGTGGCCAACGTGATGAACAGCATCGTCAGCGGCGTGCAGGTCACCCAGGTCAACGACAACATCTACCTGGTCAACGTAGTCGCCCGCGCCGAAGACAGCGAGCGTGGTTCGCCCGATACCTTGCAGAACCTGCAGATCGTCACGCCCAGCGGCGCGTCCATCCCGCTGCTGGCCTTCGCCACCGTGCGCTATGAGCTGGAGCAGCCACTGGTGTGGCGGCGTGACCGCAAGCCGACCATCACCATCAAGGCCTCGGTGGTCGGCGACATCCAGCCCACCGACCTGGTGGCCCAGCTCAAACCGGGCATCGACGCGTTTGCCAGCAAGCTGCCGGTCGGCTACGAGGTGGCCACCGGGGGTACGGTCGAGGAGAGCGCCAAGGCCCAGGGCCCGATCCGCAAGGTCGTGCCGCTGATGCTGTTCCTCATGGCGACCTTCCTGATGATCCAGTTGCACAGCGTGCAGAAGCTGTTCCTGGTGGTCAGCGTGGCGCCCCTGGGGCTGATCGGCGTGGTTGTGGCGCTGGTGCCCACGGGCACGCCCATGGGCTTCGTGGCGATCCTCGGGATTCTTGCCCTGGCCGGCATCATCATCCGCAACTCGGTGATCCTGGTGACCCAGATCGACGAATTCGAGGAACAGGGCCTGTCGCCCTGGGAGGCGGTGCTGGAGGCCACCAACCATCGCCGGCGGCCGATCCTGCTGACGGCGGCGGCCGCCAGCCTGGGCATGATCCCGATTGCCCGCGAAGTGTTCTGGGGGCCGATGGCCTACGCCATGATCGGCGGCATCATCAGTGCAACGCTGCTGACGCTGCTGTTCCTGCCGGCGCTGTACGTGGCCTGGTACAAGATCCGCGAGCCGGAGCACAAAACCCAACACTGAACCCTTGTAGGAGCGGCCTTGTGTCGCGAACGGGCTGCGCAGCAGCCCTATCGCGGCCCAAGGCCGCTCCTACAGGTCCCGCGTCAGTGGTTTGAATTTCAGTTATATAAACATTCTTAAACAGTATTTTTAAGAATAACCCCGCCTCACTACTATGGCTCTCACGCCAGGCGCATATCCCCTTCAAACCTCTGCCCGGCACCCTTACTCCAAGGAGAACGAGCATGAGTGCATCACTGCGCAGCATCGACGGTCAGGACGAAGCCACCATCTTGCGTGAAATCCAGAGTGCCCTGCGCGACCTGCGCTTCGGCGCCGTGGAGATCACCGTGCACAACGCCCAGGTGGTGCAGATCGAACGCAAGGAGAAGTTCCGCCTGCAGCAGCCCGGCAACAAGGCCGGCTGACCACGCAACAACCCCTAATTAGAAAAAATGCCAATCGGGAGCTTCACCATGTCCATCCGCCGTTATGCGCTTGCCGCCCTGGCCAGCGCCGTTTTTGCCGGTTCCGCGATCGCCAAGGACTTCGAACTGTTGAACGTGTCCTATGACCCGACCCGCGAGCTGTACCAGCAGTACAACGCCGAGTTCATCAAGCACTGGCAAGCCGCTCACCCGGGCGACAAGGTGAAGATCCAGCAATCCCACGGCGGTTCGGGCAAGCAGGCCCGCGCGGTGATCGATGGCCTGCGCGCCGACGTGGTCACCCTGGCCCTGGCCGGCGACATCGATGAAGTCGCCAAGCTCGGCAAGACCCTGCCGGAGGACTGGCAGAAGCGCCTGCCGGACGCCAGCACCCCGTACACTTCGACCATCGTGTTCCTGGTACGCAAGGGCAACCCGAAAGGCATCAAGGACTGGGGCGACCTGATCAAGAAGGACGTCTCGGTGATCACCCCCAACCCGAAAACCTCCGGCGGCGCCCGCTGGAACTTCCTCGCCGCCTGGGCCTACGGCCTGAAATCCGGCGGTAGCGAAGACAAGGCCAAGGCCTACGTGCAGGAGCTGTTCAAGCACGTACCGGTGCTGGATACCGGCGCCCGTGGTTCGACCATCACCTTCGTCAACAACGGCCAGGGCGATGTGCTGCTGGCCTGGGAGAACGAGGCCTTCCTGGCGCTGAAAGAAGACGGTGGCGCCGACAAGTTCGAGATCGTCGTGCCGTCGCTGTCGATCCTCGCCGAGCCGCCGGTGGCCGTGGTCGACAAGAACGCCGAGAAGAAGGGCAACGAGCAGATCGCCGAGGAATACCTCAAGCACCTGTACAGCCCGGCTGGCCAGAAGATCGCCGCCGAGAACTTCTACCGTCCGCGTGACGCGAAAGTCGCCGCCGAGTTTGCCAAGCAGTTCCCGAAACTGGACCTGGTGACCATCGACAAGGACTTCGGTGGCTGGAAGACTGCGCAGCCGAAGTTCTTCAATGACGGCGGTGTGTTCGACCAGATTTATCAGGCACAGTGATCGGCAATGAAATGAATAGGAGCGGGGCCGCTTAGCGGCCCTTTCGCCGGCAAGCCGGCTCCCACAGGAAGCGGGTATGCACTGCAACTGTGGGAGCTGGCTTGCCAGCGAAAGGGCTGCGTAGCAGCCCCACAAAGAAAACCCTTCAGTAGCCTGCATGTGCCCGGGACCGACCCCGGGCTTCGTGCGTTCAACCAGGGACCTTTATGTCACGTCGTATATCCCCCGTCATACCCGGCTTCGGGCTGACGCTGGGCTACACCTTGGTGTACCTCAGCCTGATCGTGCTGATACCGCTGGCGGCCATGTTCATCCATGCCTCGCAGCTGACCTGGGAACAGTTCTGGAACATCGTCAGCGCGCCGCGGGTCATCGCCGCGCTGAAGCTGAGTTTCGGCACCGCCCTGTTTGCCGCCATCATCAACGGCGTGATCGGCACCCTGCTGGCCTGGGTGCTGGTGCGCTACACCTTCCCCGGTCGCAAGATCATCGACGCGATGATCGACCTGCCGTTCGCCCTGCCCACGGCCGTGGCCGGTATCGCCTTGACCGCGCTGTACGCGCCGGCAGGCTGGGTCGGCCAGTTCGCCACCGACCTGGGCTTCAAGATCGCCTACACCCCACTGGGCATCACCCTGGCACTGACCTTCGTCACCCTGCCGTTCGTGGTGCGCACGGTGCAGCCGGTGCTGGCCGACATCCCGCGTGAAGTGGAAGAGGCCGCCGCCTGCCTGGGCGCGAAGCCCTTGCAGGTGTTCCGTCACATCCTGGCGCCGGCGCTGCTGCCGGCCTGGCTGACCGGCTTCGCCCTGGCCTTCGCCCGCGGCGTGGGCGAGTACGGTTCGGTGATCTTCATCGCCGGCAACATGCCGATGAAGACTGAGATCCTGCCGCTGCTGATCATGGTCAAGCTCGACCAGTACGACTACACCGGCGCCACCGCCATCGGCGTGCTGATGCTGGTGGTTTCCTTCATCCTGCTGCTGCTGATCAACTTGCTGCAGCGGCGCATCGAAACCCCTTGAAGGAGGCCCGCTAATGTCTTCATCGACCCTTGGCGCGAGCGCTGCCGCCAACGCCGCCCGGCGTGGCAGCGCCACTTCGCGCCGCGTGCTGATTACCCTGGCCTGGATCGTCTTCGCCCTGTTCTTGGCCTTGCCGCTGGTGATCGTGGTGTCCCAGGCGCTCAAGAACGGCTTCGGCACGTTCTTCGAGGCAATCTTCGAGGCCGATGCGCTGTCGGCGCTCAAGCTCACCCTGCTGGCGGTGGCCATCTCGGTGCCGCTGAACCTGCTGTTCGGGGTCAGTGCCGCCTGGTGCGTGAGCAAATACACCTTCCGTGGCAAGAGCCTGCTGGTAACCCTGATCGACCTGCCATTCTCGGTGTCGCCGGTAATCGCCGGCCTGGTCTACGTGCTGATGTTCGGCGCCCAGGGCCTGTTCGGCCCGTGGCTGCAGGACCACGATATCCAGATCGTGTTCGCCCTGCCGGGCATTGTCCTGGCGACCATCTTCGTCACCGTGCCGTTCGTGGCCCGTGAACTGATCCCGCTGATGCAGGAGCAGGGCACCCAGGAAGAGGAGGCCGCGCGCCTGCTCGGCGCCAACGGCTGGCAGATGTTCTGGCATGTCACCCTGCCGAATATCAAATGGGGCCTGATCTACGGCGTGGTGCTGTGCACCGCGCGGGCGATGGGCGAGTTCGGCGCGGTGTCGGTGGTGTCCGGGCATATCCGTGGCGTCACCAACACCTTGCCGCTGCACGTGGAGATCCTCTACAACGAGTACAACCATGTCGCGGCCTTCAGCGTGGCCAGCCTGTTGCTGATCCTGGCGCTCTTCATCCTGCTGCTCAAGCAGTGGAGCGAGAACCGTATTAACCGCCTGCGCCACAGCGCCGCGGAGGAATGATTCATGTCGATCGAAGTTCGTAATGTCAGCAAGCGCTTCAACAGCTTCCAGGCCCTGAACGCCATCAACCTGGATATCCACAGCGGCGAGCTGGTGGCCCTGCTCGGCCCGTCCGGCTGCGGCAAGACCACCCTGCTGCGCATCATCGCCGGCCTGGAAACGCCGGATGACGGCAGCATCGTGTTCCACGGCGAGGATGTTTCGGGCCACGACGTGCGTGACCGTAACGTCGGTTTCGTGTTCCAGCACTACGCGCTGTTCCGCCACATGAGTGTGTTCGACAACGTCGCGTTTGGCCTGCGCATGAAACCCAAGGGCGAGCGCCCGAGCGAGAGCAAGATCGCCGAGAAGGTCCATGAGCTGCTGAACATGGTCCAGCTCGACTGGCTGTCCGACCGTTACCCCGAGCAGCTGTCCGGTGGCCAGCGCCAGCGTATCGCCCTGGCCCGTGCCCTGGCGGTGGAACCCAAGGTGCTGCTGCTCGACGAGCCGTTCGGGGCGCTGGATGCCAAGGTGCGCAAGGAGCTGCGCCGCTGGCTGGCGCGCCTGCACGAGGACATCAACCTGACCTCGGTGTTCGTCACCCACGACCAGGAAGAGGCCATGGAAGTGGCCGACCGCATAGTGGTGATGAACAAGGGCGTGATCGAGCAGATCGGCTCGCCGGGCGAGGTGTACGAGAAGCCGGCCAACGATTTCGTCTACCACTTCCTCGGCGACTCCAACCGCCTGGCGCTCAGCGAAGGGCACCATGTGCTGTTCCGCCCGCACGAAGTGTCGCTGTCGCGCCATGAAACCGAAGGCCACCATGCCGCCGAGGTGCGTGACATTCGCCCGCTGGGCGCGACCACCCGGGTGACCTTGAAGGTGGAAGGGCAGAGCGAGCTGATCGAGGCCGAGGTGGTCAAGGACCACGACAGCCTGACCGGGCTGGCGCGGGGGGAGACGCTGTTCTTCCGGCCGAAGGTGTGGCAGAAGGTGGCCGATATCTGAGCGACTGGATGTGAATGAAGAACCCGGGCCTGGTCCCGGGTTTTTTTTGCCTGCGCCATCGTATTCGCGGGTAAACCCGCTCCCACAAGGACCGGCGCCAAAGTCTGTGGGAGCGGGTTTACCCGCGAACGAGGGCGCAGCCCTCGCAGCGATTCGATGCCTTTCACGAATATTTTCAATGCAGCTCAGGCATCGTTGACTTGGCGGCCTGCTACAAGCCACGAACGACGCGGCCTACAAACAGCACATCAAAATCAATATTCATAAAAGCTATAACGTTAACTTTAAACATTACTTTATGGCCTAAGCCTCCGCCGTCGATGATTCAGCCACACACCTGAATCGAGACCCCAGGAGTTTCAGCAATGGGTAATGTCCAGTCGGCCGTCAGGGCCTTTGAGCAGCCATGGCACCCGGCATCGGGCGACCTGGTCGAGCTCGGACGCACACTGCGCCTGCCGCTTGGCCAGTTGCGCCTGCAGCGCACGCCGGTGAGCGGCCTCAAGCGCCGCGACAAGCTGGCGCTGGGCCTGCTGGTGCTGGCGCTGCATGGCGCCGCCGCCTACTGGATCAGCCAGGCGCCGACCCCGGCGCTGCCGGTCGTGCCGCCGCAGATCCCGCCCATGACCATCGAGTTCGCCGCGCCCGCACCGCCAGTCGTCGAACCGCCGCCACCTGCTCCGGCACCGCCTGTGGTGGAACCGCCACCGCCGGTGGTCGACGAGCTGGCCGCCAAGCCAAAGCCCAAGCCGAAACCAGTGCCCAAACCGGTGGCCAAGCCGCAACCCAAGCCGCAACCCAAGCCACAGCCGAAACCGGTCGAAGCACCGCCGCCAACGCCGGTGGCTGCCCCGGCACCGCCCGCGCCAGCCGCACCACCCGCGCCGGCCCCGGTGACCCCGGCATCGGCCAACGCCGCGTACCTGAAGAACCCGGCCCCTGAGTACCCGCAGATGGCCCTGCGCCGTGGCTGGGAAGGCACCGTGCTGCTGCGCGTCGAGGTGCTGCCCAGCGGCAAGCCCGGGCAGATCCAGCTGCAGAAGAGCAGTGGCCGTGACGCCCTGGATGCTGCCGCGCTGGCCGCAGTCAAGCGCTGGAGCTTCGTCCCCGCCAAGCAGGGCGACGTGGCCCTGGCCGGCTGGGTCAGCGTACCCATCGATTTCAAGCTTCGTTAATTCGCCACCGCACAAAGGAAGGACTTCACCATGAGCCTGTTGGCATCCCCCCTCGAATCCGTTGAAAGCGCCGTCATCTGGCTGTTGGTCGGTTTCTCCGTGGCCACTTGGGCGCTGGCCCTGGTCAAGGTCGTGCAGTTCGTGCGCCTCAAGCGCCAGGACAAGCGCTTCCACCAGCAGTTCTGGGCCGCATCCAGCCTCGACTCCGCCGCCGAAATCAGCCACCAGCAACCCGGCCCCGCCGCCCGCGTCGCCCAGGCCGGTTACGCCGCCATCGCCGTCGGCGAACCCGGCCAGGCCAATGACCTGAGCCAGGCCATCAACCATCAGGACCGCCTCGAGCGCGCCCTGCGCCAGCAGATCGTGCGCGAGCGCCGCTCGCTGGAAACCGGCCTGGCGGTGGTCGCCAGTATCGGCAGCACCTCGCCCTTCATCGGCCTGTTCGGCACCGTGTGGGGCATCATGGAAGCGCTCAAGGGCATCAGCGCGGCAGGTTCGGCCAGCCTGGAAACCGTGGCCGGCCCGATCGGCGCGGCGCTGGTCGCCACCGGCGTGGGTATCGCCGTCGCGGTGCCGGCGGTGCTGGTCTACAACTACTTCCTGCGCCGCCTCAAGCTGACCGCTGCCGACCTCGACGACTTCGCCCACGACTTCTACAGCCTGGCGCAGAAGAGTGCCTTCCGCGTGCTGCTGCACCCGGCGGTGCAGCGCCAGCAGGCCGGCTTCAACCAACCTGTGAAGGAGGCCTCCTGACATGGCCTTCTCGACCCAGGACAGCGATGAAGTATTGAGTGAAATCAACGTCACGCCACTGGTGGACGTCATGCTGGTGCTGCTGGTGGTGTTCATCGTCACCGCGCCGCTGCTGACCAACGCCATCCCCATCAACCTGCCCAAGACCGAGGCCGTGGCCCCGGTGGAGCAGAAGGACCCACTGGTGGTGAGCATCGATGGCAGCGGCAAGCTGTTCATCAACAAGGACGAGATCCAGCCCGACCTGCTGGAAACCAACCTCAAGGCCGCCAAAGGCAAGGACGCCGAGCTGCGCGTGCAGCTGCAGGCCGACGATGGCGTGAACTACGGCGAAGTCGCCCGGGCCATGGCGGCCATCGAACGGGCCGGCATTACCAAGCTGGCGGTGATTACCGCGCGCTGACCAGCAATACCCTCTTCAGGCAAGTGCTTATGGGCCATTTTCCTTGGCAGGGGATGGCCCTTTTTTTATGGGGCCTTCACTGCACTGTGTTGCGTTGCTGGTGCTGGCCTCATCGCTGGCAAGCCAGCTCCCACAGGGTTCGCGTATGGCTGGGTATATTCGGTCGAGGTGGGAGCTGGCTTGCCAGCGATGAGGCCTGAGGGATTGCATAGTCATAAAACGAATAAACAAATGAAAAAATATGATTTATGGATATATGTGACCAGCTGTTAAGGTCACTTCCATCCAGCGGGGCCAACCCCTCGCGGCCCTGCAAATCGAATCGAAGGAAGCGCTTTCAATGCTGGTTGTTTCTGTCGGTGGTAGCCCAAGTCTTCGTTCACGCTCCGGCGTGCTGCTAGAGCGCACCCGCGACTGGCTGCAGGAGCGCGGAGTCGAAGTGGTGACCTTCCAGGTGCGTGAGTTCAACGCCGAAGACCTGCTGCATGCGCGCTTCGACAGCCCGCAGGTGCGTCACTTCATCGAACTGGTGGCCCAGGCCGACGGCCTGGTGGTGGCCACCCCGGTGTACAAAGCCTCGTTTGCCGGCGCGCTGAAGACCCTGCTCGACCTGCTGCCCGAGCGTGCCCTGGAACACAAGGTGGTACTGCCGGTGGCAACCGGCGGCAGCATCGCCCACATGCTTGCCGTGGACTACGCGCTCAAGCCGGTGCTGTCTGCCTTGAAGGCGCAGGAGACCCTGCAAGGGATCTTCGCCGACGACAGTCAGATCGCCTACGGCGAAGGCAACCGCCCTGCGCAGCTGGCCCCGGCCCTGGAGCAGCGCCTGCAGGATTCGCTGGAAACCTTCCATGGCGCCCTGGCGCGGCGGCCTCGGCCGGTCGCACCGGGTGTGCTCAACGAACGCCTGCTCAGTGCCCGCTGGAGCATCTGAGCCACTGATCCATCGCTTCACTGCTGTCCCACCTTACTCGCCCGTCAACGAGGCAAGCAGGTGCAACCCGAACCCAACTCGCACAGGAGAGCGCCATGCGCACAGTCTTCTTGCGTCGTGGTCTGGTCGCCCTGTTTGCGGCGGCTGTGTCCTTCGGCGCCATTACCCAAGCCCAGGCCGAGAGCCTGCGTATCGGTTACCAGAAATACGGCACCCTGGTGCTGCTCAAGGCCAAGGGCTCGCTGGAGAAGCGCCTGAAGGAACAGGGCATCGACGTGCAATGGACCGAGTTCCCCGGCGGCCCGCAGCTGCTTGAAGGGCTCAACGTCGGCTCGATCGACTTCGGTGTCACCGGCGAAACCCCGCCGGTATTCGCCCAGGCCGCAGGCGCCGACCTGCTCTACGTCGCCTATGAGCCGCCAGCCCCGCACAGCGAGGCGATCCTCGTGCCCAAGGGCTCGTCGATCCAGTCGGTGAAAGAGCTCAAGGGCAAGAAAGTCGCGCTGAACAAAGGCTCGAACGTTCATTACCTGCTGGTGCGTGCCCTCGAAGACGCCGGCCTCAAATACACCGACATCCAGCCGGTCTACCTGCCGCCGGCCGACGCCCGCGCCGCCTTCGAGCGTGGCAGCGTCGATGCCTGGGTGATCTGGGACCCGTACCAGGCCGCCGCCGAGCAACAGCTGCAGGCGCGTACCCTGCGTGACGGCAAGGGCCTGGTCGACAACCACCAGTTCTACCTGGCCACCCGCAGCTACGCCACCCAACACCCGGCGGTGATCAACACCTTGGTCGAGGAAGTGCGCACGGTGGGCCAGTGGTCCCAGGCCAACCCCCAGGAGGTGACCGACCAGGTCGCGCCGCTGCTCGGCCTGCCCGCCGACATCACCCTGACCTCGGTGAAGCGCCAGGGCTACGGTGCCGCGCCGCTGACCCCGGAAGTGATCGCCGCGCAGCAGAAGATCGCCGACACCTTCCAGGCCCTGAAGCTGATCCCCAAGCCCTTGAGCATCAAGGACGTGATCTGGACACCCCCCGCCAAGGTCGCCAGCGCGCCTTGATCGATTCGCCAGTGCCGGGGCCAGCCCCCGGCTCGAGCCACCCTTGAGGAGACAACTCCAATGAGCCTGAACATCTTCTGGTTCCTGCCCACCCACGGTGACGGCAAGTACCTGGGCACCAGCGAAGGCGCCCGCGCCGTCGACCATGGCTACCTGGCGCAGATCGCCCAGGCCGCCGACCGCCTCGGCTTCGGCGGCGTGCTGATCCCCACCGGGCGGTCCTGCGAGGACTCCTGGCTGGTCGCCGCGTCGCTGATCCCGGTGACCGAGCGCCTGAAGTTCCTGGTCGCTCTGCGCCCGGGGATCATTTCGCCGACCGTGGCCGCGCGTCAGGCCGCCACCCTCGATCGCCTGTCCAACGGCCGTGCGCTGTTCAACCTGGTGACCGGCGGCGATCCTGACGAGCTGGCCGGTGACGGCCTGCACCTGAACCACCAGGAGCGCTACGAGGCCTCGGTGGAGTTCACCCGCATCTGGCGCAAGGTGCTGGAAGGTGAAAACGTCGACTACGACGGTAAACACATCCAGGTGAAGGGCGCCAAGCTGCTCTACCCGCCGATCCAGCAACCACGTCCGCCGCTGTATTTCGGCGGATCGTCCGAGGCCGCCCAGGACCTGGCTGCCGAACAGGTCGAGCTGTACCTGACCTGGGGCGAGCCACCGAGCGCCGTTGCCGAGAAAATCGCCCAGGTGCGCGAGAAAGCCGCCGCCCAGGGCCGTGAAGTGCGCTTCGGTATCCGCCTGCACGTGATCGTGCGGGAAACCAACGAAGAGGCCTGGGCTGCCGCCGACAAGCTGATCTCGCACCTGGACGACGACACCATCGCCCGCGCCCAGGCTTCGCTGGCGCGCTTCGATTCGGTCGGCCAGCAACGCATGGCTGCGCTGCACAACGGCAACCGCGACAACCTGGAGGTCAGCCCCAACCTGTGGGCCGGCGTCGGCCTGGTGCGCGGCGGTGCCGGCACTGCGCTGGTGGGCGATGGCCCGACCGTGGCGGCGCGGGTCAAGGAATACGCAGACCTGGGCATCGATACCTTCATCTTCTCGGGTTATCCACACCTGGAAGAGTCGTACCGCGTCGCTGAACTGCTGTTCCCGCACCTGGATGTGCAGCGCCCGGAGCAACCGAAAACCGGTGGTTACGTGAGCCCGTTCGGCGAAATGGTCGCCAACGACATCCTGCCCAAAGCCGTGTCGCAGAGCTGAGGGCCGGACCATGGGTGCTGATACCTCAACCTCCTGGGCCAAGCGCCTGGCGCCGTGGGCGCTGCCGGTGCTGCTGTTGGCAGTCTGGCAGCTGGCGGTCAGCGCTGGCTGGCTGTCGACGCGCATCCTCCCCGCCCCGAGCGCGGTGGTCAGCGCCGGGGTCGAGCTGGTGCGCAGCGGCGAAATCTGGACCCACCTGGCCATCAGTGGCTGGCGTGCCGGGCTGGGCTTCGCCATCGGCGGCAGCCTCGGCCTGCTGCTGGGCTTCATCACCGGCCTGTCGAAGTGGGGCGAGCGCCTGCTCGACAGCTCGGTGCAGATGATCCGCAACGTGCCGCACCTGGCGCTGATCCCGCTGGTGATCCTGTGGTTCGGTATCGACGAGTCGGCAAAGATTTTCCTGGTGGCGCTGGGGACCTTGTTCCCGATCTATCTGAACACCTACCACGGCATCCGCAACGTCGACCCGGCGTTGGTGGAAATGGCGCGCAGCTACGGGCTGTCGGGCTTCGGCCTGTTCCGTCAGGTGATCCTGCCGGGGGCGCTGCCGTCGATCCTGGTTGGTGTGCGCTTCGCCCTGGGCTTCATGTGGCTGACCCTGATCGTCGCCGAGACCATTTCAGCCAACGCCGGCATCGGTTACCTGGCGATGAACGCCCGTGAGTTCCTGCAGACCGACGTGGTGGTGCTGGCGATCGTGCTGTACGCCGTGCTCGGCAAGCTCGCCGACCTGGCCGCCCGTGGCCTGGAACGTGTGTGGTTGCGCTGGCACCCGGCCTATCAGGTCGCCAAGAAGGAGGGTGCATGATGACCGTGCTCAAAGAGCAGCCGCCACGCCTGCTGCGTGGCATCCCGCTGGCCGCCAACGGCCTGCGCAAGACCTTTGGCCAGCGCGAAGTGTTGAAGGGCATCGATCTGCACATTCCGGCCGGCCAGTTCGTCGCCATCGTCGGCCGTAGCGGCTGCGGCAAGAGCACCTTGCTGCGCCTGCTGGCCGGGCTCGACAACCCCAGCGCCGGCGAATTGCTGGCCGGTGCCGCGCCACTGGCCGAGGCCCGGGAGGACACCCGGCTGATGTTCCAGGACGCCCGCCTGCTGCCGTGGAAGAAGGTGATCGACAACGTCGGCCTGGGCCTGTCCGGCGACTGGCGGCAACGGGCGCTGGATGCCCTGGAGGCGGTCGGCCTGGCTGACCGCGCCAATGAGTGGCCAGCGGCCTTGTCCGGCGGCCAGAAGCAACGGGTTGCCCTGGCCCGGGCGTTGATCCATCAGCCGCGCCTGCTGCTGCTGGACGAGCCGCTGGGCGCGCTGGACGCATTGACCCGTATCGAGATGCAGCAACTGATCGAACGCCTGTGGCGTCAGCACGGTTTCACCGTGCTGCTGGTCACCCACGACGTCAGCGAAGCCGTCGCCGTGGCTGACCGGGTGATCCTGATCGAGGACGGCGCCGTCGGCCTCGACCTGCTGGTCGACCTGCCGCGCCCTCGGGCGCGTGGTTCGCACCGCCTGGCAAGCCTGGAAAGTGAAGTGCTGGACCGTGTTCTGTCCGCCCCGGGCACCCCGCCCGAGCCGGAACCTGTAGCCCCTTTGCCCACGCAGCTGCGTTGGGCGCATTGAACCCCGAAGCCAATCAAAGGAAATCAGCCATGACCATCAAAGCCATCAACGTTCGCAACCAGTTCAAAGGCACCGTGAAGGAAATCCTCGAAGGCCCGGTACTGTCGGAAATCGACGTGCAGACCGCCTCGGGCGTGGTGACTTCGGTGATCACCACCCGTTCCGTGAAGGAGCTGGAGCTGCAGGTAGGCAGTGAAGTAATCGCGTTTGTGAAATCGACCGAGGTGTCCATCGCCAAGCTGTGATGCTGCTGCTCGATATCGGGGCTGCTTCGCAGCCCTTCGCGGGTAAATCGGATCGCCGCACCGCCGCTCCCACAGGTACTGCGCAGGGTCAAGAACTTGCGCGGACCATGTGGG